>JBGUTM010000058.1:0-8192 GCA_045133075.1 Alistipes sp.
GTAGGTCACGACCTCTCGCACATCCGTCCCTCGGGTAGCCCGGTGCTTAACTCGGCTCTCACCTCTACCGGTATCGTTCCCTTTATGGAGCGTTACTCGAACTCGACCCGCGAGGTTGCGCAGGATGGTCGCCGCGGAGCATTGATGATTTCGCTCTCAATCAAGCACCCCGATGCCGAGAAGTTTATCGATGCAAAGGTTGATACCGGCAAGGTTACCGGTGCGAATGTGTCGATTAAGATTGATGATGAGTTTATGCGTGCGGCAATCGCCGGCGAGACCTACCGTCAGCAGTTCCCCATCAAGAGCGAGAATCCTACCTATGAGCAGGATATTGATGCTAAGAAACTGTGGGATAAGATTATCCACAATGCGTGGAAGTCGGCAGAGCCCGGTGTGCTCTTCTGGGATACCATCATCCGCGAGAGTGTGCCCGACTGCTACGCCGATAAGGGCTTCACGACCGTATCGACCAACCCTTGTGGTGAGATTCCGTTGTGCCCCTACGATTCGTGCCGTCTGTTGGCAATCAACCTGTTCAGCTACGTGGAGAAACCCTTTACTAAGGAGGCTTCATTCAACTTCGATAAGTTTAAGGATCACGTTCACAAGGCAATGCACCTGATGGACGATATCATCGACCTGGAGCTGGAGAAGGTCGAGCTCATCATCAACAAGATTGAGAGCGACCCCGAGGATGAGGAGATCCGCCGCGTGGAGTGTGAACTCTGGAAGAAGATTCGCGAGATGGCTCTCAAGGGTCGCCGTACAGGTCTGGGCATCACTGCTGAGGGCGATATGTTGGCAGCTCTCGGTCTGCGCTATGGCTCGGATGAGGCTATCGACTTCACCGTTCAGGTTCACAAGACACTGGCAGTCGAGGCTTATCGTGCTTCGGTAGATATGGCTGAGGAGCGTGGTGCCTTCGAGGTGTACGAGACTGCGCGTGAGGTGGGTAATCCGATGATCGAGCGTATCAAGGAGGCCGATCCCGCACTCTACGAGAAGATGGCTAAGGTTGGCCGCCGTAATATCGCGATGCTGACCATTGCACCTACGGGTACCACTTCGCTGATGTCGCAGACAACTTCGGGTATCGAGCCGGTGTTCCGTCCCGTATATAAGCGCCGCCGCAAGGTTAATCCTTCGGATCAGGATAACCACGTAGATTTTGTTGATGAGACTGGCGAAAAGTTCCAGGAGTACTACGTCTTCCACCACAAGTTTATCGAGTGGGCCGAGATTAGCGGCTACGACATCTCGAAACTGGCGTCAATCAAGGAGGACGAACTCGAGAAGCTCGTTGCAGCATCGCCCTACCACCTGGCCACGGCAAACGATATCGACTGGGTTGCCAAGGTTAAGATGCAGGGTGCAATCCAGAAGTGGGTCGATCACTCGATTTCGGTTACCGTGAACCTCCCGAACAGCGTTTCGGAGCAGTTGGTTGCCGAGGTTTATCGCACCGCTTGGGAGTGTGGCTGTAAGGGTGTTACCGTATATCGTGACGGTTGTCGTACCGGCGTGTTGCTCGACACGAAGAGTGACGGCAAAAAGAAGAAGAGTTGTGAGCCTGCGACCGGCGAGAACAAGCGTCCGCAGTCGCTGCCCGCAGATATTGTTCGCTTCAAGAACGGCACCGAGGATTGGATTGCATTCGTAGGTTTGCAGGATGGTCGTCCTTACGAGATCTTTACCGGTAAGGTTGAGGAGGATGCGATGTATATTCCCAAGAAGATCACCAAGGGATTCATCATCAAGGTTCGTGAGGCTGATGGTTCGAAGCGTTACGACTTCCAGTATGTAGACCGCTATGGCTATACCAACACCATTGGAGGTATCTCGCGTTTGTTCGATGAGAGCTTCTGGAACTACGCGAAGCTCATCTCGGGCGTTCTGCGTCACGGTATGCCCATCGAGAAGGTAGTGTCGCTTATTGACGGTCTGCACCTTGACAGTGAGACCATCAACACCTGGAAGACGGGTGTGGAGCGTGCTCTCAAGCAGTACATCCTCGATGGTACCAAGTCGAAGGGTAAGTGCCCGCAGTGCGGCCAGGAGAATATGGCATACCAGAACGGTTGCCTGACTTGTATGTCGTGCGGCTACTCGAAGTGCGGTTAGTAGAAGCCGCCTAACAAGGTGATTTTGGCGTTAGGCTCGTTCTCGATATGCTCATTTACGTTTAAGTAAACTCCGCTATATCGAACTTCGCCGGCCTAAAAATCCCTCTTGTTATACAACTTCTTGCCATAGAGGGCCATAATCTTTTTAGATGCTCTTGGTAGAGGAGTTTGGCGATTTTCGGAAGTTGAAATATACTATTAAGGGGTACAATGATTGTTGTACCCCTTTTTTTACTATCTTTGCATAACAGAAGAGAAAATTATGTTGGAGAGATACGATATATTCCGAGAGTATGTGCGCGAGAACTTCTCGCAGACGACTCAAGAGCTGACCGATCGTGCCATAGAGTATGCTGCTGCAAAGTTGGGCGCGGAGGTGCGCTATGATGGCTCACCCCTGCTTGACCACGCTGTGCGGGTGGCTCTGATTGCCGTGCAGGAGATCGGTCTGGGTCGCAACTCGGCCGTGGCAGCCATCATCCACGATGTGGTGCGTATAGCCGACAAGAATAAAGATGCGAATCTGGTTGAGTTGCTCGAGCAGATTCGTACCCTCTTTGGTGAGCAGGTTGTCGGCATTGCCGTAGGTCTTGCCAACATCTCCTCCATAAAGCTCAAGGCCTCGAAGGAGCAGGCCTCGGATTTCCGTGATATGATTGTGTCGTACTCGGAGGATCCGCGTGTGATTCTCATCAAGCTCGCCGACCGTCTGGAGGTTATGCGTTCTCTTTCAATCTTCCCGAAGGATAAGTGGAGTAAGAAGAGCTGGGAGAGTATGAATCTCTATGCGCAGATAGCTCACAAGCTCGGACTCTACAATATCAAGAGCGAGCTGGAGGATATAGCCCTCAGCTATCTCGAGCCCGAGGTGTTTAACGAAATCAAGACCAAGCTCGAGGCGACCGAGTCGGAGCGTCAAACCTTTATTGCCCGCTTTGTGGAGCCCATTGCTGCGCGTATAGATGCCCACAATGCCACTATGCCCGAGCCGCAAAAGATTCGCTACCACCTCAAGAGCCGTACAAAGTCCATCTTCTCGATTTGGAACAAGATGCGCAAGCAGCACGTCCCCTTCGAGGGTGTCTACGATATCTTTGCCATACGTCTGATTATTGACTGTCCCAAGGAGCTCGAGAAATCGCAATGCTGGATGGTCTACTCGATAGTGAGCGACATCTATACTCCCAATACCGAGCGTATGCGTGACTGGATAACTATCCCCAAGTCGAACGGATACGAGTCGTTGCATACTACCGTGGCTGCGGGTGGAGGCCGCTGGGTCGAGATTCAGATTCGCACCGAGCGTATGAACGATGTCGCCGAGCGCGGTATCGCTGCCCACTGGCGATATAAGGGCGTCAATCAGGGTGCTCAGACCAGTGAGCAGTGGCTCACGCGACTACGCGAGCTGATGGAGGATACAACCCAGTCGCTGGCACAACGTTTCGATGCCAAGCCCGCCTCGGGAGAGATCTTTGTCTTCACCCCCAATGGCGACATACGAAAGTTGCCCGAGGGAGCTACGCTGCTCGACTTCGCATTCGATATCCACACCTCGCTCGGCTCGACCTGCTCGGGTGGTAAGGTGAATGGTCGTGCCGTGCCTATCCGTGAGGTGCTGCGCAATGGCGATATTGCCGAGATCTTCACCCAGAAAAACCAGACGCCGAAGGCTGACTGGCTCAACTTTGTAGTCACCTCCAAGGCGAAGAATAAGATAAAGTCTTTCATCCGTGAGGAGCAGGCCAAGAATGCCAAAATCGGACGCGAAGAGCTGGAGCGCAAACTCAAGAATTGGAAGATCACATGCCCCATAGACGAGGCGGTGGCCTACCTGGTTAAGCACTTCAAGTTGCGCACCGGAACCCAACTCTACGAGGCGGTGGCCACCGAGCACTATGAGTTGGCCGTAATCAAGGATATACTCTTGCGTTGGCTCTCGGGTGAGGCCGATGAGGCCCGCCGAGCTTCGGTTGCCGAGGCCGAGGCCGAACGTCAACGCCGTATGGCCCAGCAGAGAGAGAGCTCATCAGGAGATGCGCTGGTTATTGACGAGACAATTAATAATATAGAGTATAAACTCGCCAAGTGTTGTAACCCCATCAAGGGTGACGATATCTTCGGCTTTGTAACCATATCCTCGGGTATCACCATCCACCGCAACGACTGTCCCAATGCTCAACGCCTGCGTGAAACATATCCCTACCGCATTATGGAGGCCCGTTGGAGAGCTAATGCCGATGGCTCGTTCCGCGCATCAGTGGCCATAGTGGCTCAAGACTCGGCAGGCCTCGCTAACCGCATAACTGAGGTTATTAGCCACGATCTGAAACTCAATATGCGAACGATGAGCTTCTCGTCACGCAATGATGGCAGCGTGATTGGAACTGTGAGTGTTGAGGTGAGCGGTGCCGGCGTGGTCGATATGCTTATCCACGCCCTGATGCGTCTCAAAGGCGTACAACGCGCCTACCGCGTGAAATAACCCTGCCATTCGGCGGCCTCTTTTCTTCGTGCCTTTTTGAAAAAGGTGCCCCAAAAATGCTTTTCTCTTTGTCGCTTTTAGAAAAAAGCTCCGCAAAACCTTTCAATCGAAACTCCGTTTCGAGGAACTTGACAACATGAGATTTTTTTTTGGGGGGGGTATTTGCGAGTCTTTGATTGTCTGCGACAATGTTCCAAAATGGAATGAGCGACCTTGGAAGTTTACTTACAAAAGGTCGCTCATTCCATTTTGCACTATCCTTGCGGATACCGCAAAGCCTCGAAACAAAAACATCAGCCATTAGCTATATTAAGGAGGTTAGAGAATTTAAGGAGTTTAGTTTTTTATCTATTAGACTTCGTGGTCATCTCTAACACCCTTAAACCAAATAGCACCAAGCATATCCTGCCTTCCCTAATCTTCCTAATCTCCCTATAAAACCGCACTAAAAAACAGCCCCCCTCCATTTGGAAGAGCTGTATATACAATTGAAAGGTAAAAACCAATAGTTGCTATTTAATTATCTGCGCCACTTTGTCGGCAATCATCTGTGGTGTGATGGCGTGGATACAGCGATAATCGCCATACTTACACTTGGTATTGCCATAGGTTGAGCAGGGGCGGCACTTGATCTCCTCCTGAAGTACACCCTCGGGGCTACAACCATAGCCGAGGAATCCCAACTCGGGATGGGTAGCTCCCCACACCGAAACCACGGGGGTTGCCACCAGTGAAGCGAGGTGCATAACCAGCGAGTCCATCGAGACCACGCAATCGAGATTTGAGATAAGATCCATCTCCTCACCCAGGCCATTCACCTTACCGTTCACGGCTGTAACATTGGGATATTCGCGTTCCATAGCCAGAGCGAAGTCAGCCTCCTTACCTCCGCCGCTGTGGATAAATACGCGGTCGTACTTTGCGGCCAGCAACTTCACAGCCTCCTCGCGCAGACCCTCGGGATAGGTCTTACCCTGATGTGCCGAGAAGGGTGCAAATCCGACCCAGGTACCTCTCTTTTCGCCCAAAGGATTGGGGCGAGACTGCTTACTCGCCGGTGTCGGGTCAGGGAAGGTAAATCCAAGACGGCGAAAGACATCGCAGTAGCGGACAACGGTATGCTTCAAAGGCACGGCATTCGAATTGCAGTATCCCACGCGGAACCACTTCTCGATACGTCCCTTACGGATTCTGGCGGTACGCAGGCCGTGCAATCGCAACCACAGGCGAACAAACATTGTGCGCCATACGCCGTGTGCATCAGCAAAGGCATCAATGCCTAACGTGCGCATCCTAAGCGAGAGGTCGCGAATGTTTTTCCAACCGTCATACTCACGCTTCTCGACAGGCAAAAAGTCTACATCGAGCCCCTCAAAGAAGGGCTCGAAGAGTTTTCGCGTAGCAATGGTCACTTTAACCTCCGGATACGCCTGCTTGAGAGCACGAATGGCGTGTGGCAACATAGCCACATCGCCCATAGCCGAGAGGCGAACTACGAGTATATGTTTAGGAAGTCTCCTATTGTTTATTGCCATAAAGCACCGGATTCAATGCCGGGTCGTTATACATCTTCATCTGCTTGTAGGTCTTCATATACTTGCGACCTGCCTCGATATCCTCGATAAGCTCCTCGATAGCAGTCGAGAGATCCTTCTGCTGCTCGAGCAGGGTGTTAAGCTTCTTCTGACAAGCGTCACGGTGGGACTGCTCGACATCGGCACGCAACACCTCCTGACGCATATGGTAAATCTTCAACTCGAGAATCGAGAGGCGATCAATAGCCCACGCCGGTGTCTCGGTATTGATTTTAGCATCGGCCAAAGGCTGAATATCCTTATACTTATCGAGCAGATATGAGTCGACATACTCCACCATATCGGTACGTACCTGATTCGAAGCATCAATGCGGCGTTTAATCTTCAGGGCCTCTACGGGGTCGATATTGGGATCACGGATGATATCCTCGAGGTGCCACTGCACGGCATCTACCCAATTCTTCTTATATAAAAGGTAGTCAAGCGAACCTTCAGTAAACGGATTATCCTCCGGGTGATCAACATTATCATAGCGGTGATAATCCTCAACCGAACGATTAAAAATTTGCATTGCGTTGCTGGTAAACATACTCTCTTGTTTTTAGTGTTGTTAATTTCGGCAGAAAAACATATCTTTGCCTTCAACTAAATACAAAGATAATGATTATTTTGAGAAAAACAATACTTTTCATCCTTTTCTTGGCAATATCACCTCTTTTCGCCAAAGCGCAGACACAGCTCACGCGCGAGGAGTATATCGAAAAGTACAAGCATATCGCCATAGCCCATATGGAGCACTACGGCATCCCTGCGAGTATCACTATGGCTCAGGGCATCCTCGAGTCTAACAGTGGCAACAGCCAACTATCACGCACCTCGAACAACCACTTCGGCATCAAGTGCAAGAAGAATTGGACGGGCGAGAAGGTCTACCACGATGATGACGAGAAGGGCGAATGTTTCCGCAAGTACCCCTCGGTCGAGGAGTCCTATCGCGACCACGCCGAGTTTTTGGACAAGTCGCCACGATACGATTCACTGTTCGTCTACTCATCCTCGGACTACCGCAGCTGGGCACGTGGTCTGAAGGCCGCAGGTTATGCCACCGCCCCCGACTATGCCGAGCGATTGGTGCGCATCATCGAGGAGAATAAACTCTACCTGCTCGACCGCGAGGAGGGCCAGAAACTCTACGCCGAATCTCACGGTGCCGAGCCTATGGTCGAGTCACAAATGCCCGTTATGGGTCGTGAGGATGGAGTTAATCCCGATGCCTACCGAGTGACGATAAATGCCCACCGTGGCTATAATGTCTACCGCACCAACAACGTGTGCTACATCCTTGCCAAGGAGGATGATCGCTATGAGCATATAGCCTCGCTCTTTGCCATTTCGGCGAAGGTTTTGCGCCGCTACAACGATGTGAAGCCCGATGCACAGCCCGCGAAGGGTGATGTCATCTTCATCGAGCGTAAACGCAAGGCGTGGGAGGGCAACGTGCTGCTGCATACCGTTCGCCACGGCGAGAGTCTCTACGACATCTCGCAGGCCTACGGCATCAGTCTTCGCTCGCTGGCCCGCCTCAATCGCTTGAGCCCCGAGGCTCAAATCACCAACGGGCAGACAATAAAAGTAAGATAACAACTCAAACACCTAAACAATATGGCTACCCAATCACTCCGCGAACGCATACTCTCGACCATTGTCGAGAAGTCTTCGCTCAAGCAGAAGGTCTTCGACAACACCTTCACCACCTTCAATGAACTCAAGGATACCCTCTTCGAGATGGCTTCGGAGATGGATGATGCCCTGGAGGGTAAGCTCGACAAACGTGTACGCTTGGAGTACCGCGACCGCGGAAAGTTCGAGGCTCAGCTCCAGATCGCCAGCGACATCCTCATCTTCCAGATGCACACCGATGTTTTCGAGTTCGACTCGAACCATATAATATGGCAGAACCCCTATGTGCAGGCCGACAAGGCCAACTCCTACTGCGGAGTTATCAATATCTACAATTTCCTCTCGGATTCGTTCAAGTTCAACCGT
>JBGUTM010000059.1:0-3550 GCA_045133075.1 Alistipes sp.
GAGGGCGTTGATCGTATGTATCGTGAATTGGAAGTGAATGGTGCAGCACCACTTTCATTCCATACAGAAGACTTTATTTTGAAGGTTTCTGTCCCAAGGGTAACAGAAAAGGTAACAGCAAATGGAGATAGGGTAACAGAAAAGGTAACAGTAAATGAAGATAGGGTAACAGAAAAAATACAGAAGATTGTAGCTAAGTCACAAGAATTAGGCGAAGGTCTAACAGAAAATCGTATAAAGATTTTGCGTGCAATTATTGAAAATCCATATATTACCAAGTCAGAGTTAGTAAATGTTGTTGGAATTAGTTATACTTCCATTAGTCGCAATATTGAAGCAATGCGAGGTAGGTATCTTCGTCGTGTAGGTGCTGATAAGGGAGGCTTCTGGGAAATAATAGAGTAATAGTTGCAAGATGTATAAGACCATCGACATAGCCACATTGCTTAAACCTGACTTAATGTCAAGGTTTGCTGTTGCTGATCTGCTCCTATATATCCAAAATACAGGGAGCGAGTCTGTGGTTGTGGATTTCACAGGTGTTAAATTCGCAACAAGAAGTTTTGTTGACGAATACTATAATGTTATAATGAAGAATCCGTCTTCAATCAAGATTGAGACTATTAACATTCCAGAGGATATCCAGGTTATCTTTGATGTTGTGCAGCGTACCCAACACAAAGAAAAGGATATTAAACTCGATGCAACGGTGGTTAAGTGTAAGACTTTCGCTGATGTTCAGAGAGTTTTTGGTACGCTGTTATTGTAGAAAATTGGATATATAAAATAGGTTTGCGAAGTTAGACACGATTTAGACAAAAAATCGAAACCTATAGCAAACCATGTCCGCAGATTATTCGTTCTACGCCACTCTGTGCGGGTATATGCCACGCCCTGAGGGGGTACAGAAAGCGAGAATCGAAAGGTTCTCGCTTTTTTTTGTGAAGTTTCCGAAAAAATTGTATATTTGTATCAGCGTTAAACTTCAACTAAAAACTGTTTTTACTATGATTGGATTTATTATTTGGATTATCGGCCTCGTGCTGGCTATCAAGGCCGCTTTGGAAATCTACCAACTCAATGGTGATACTCTCAAGAAGGTGCTCGGTATCGTCATCCTGCTCTGCACCAGCTGGGTAGGTCTGGCCGTTTACTACCTCTTCGCCCGCGAAAAGATGGCGCAGTGGGTAAAATAACCCGTCCGCTATCGTAATATGTGATCGTGCAAGAACTGCCCTCCCCTGGTGAGGGGAGGGCTTAGTTTTCCTCGCCAAAATAGGCCTTAGGTGGTCGGCAACACCCTCTCTCCGCAAACGAATTCTGCAAGAAAGGGGGTATTATCTTCAATATGCGCTACTTTCGCAGTGTTACGCTCATTGTTCCCGTCCGCTCACCGCAGAACCATGGCTAAATTCTCAAAAGATTATATAAGACCTCTTGAAAAGATATCCTTTTGCAAAAAGAGTAATGATGCAAAAACAGGTTGGCTTTGAATGTAAATTCCCTGCCAACCTATTCTTGCAAAAAAGCCTCTGCAACAGCAGAGGCCTTACATAATCTTTTTCTTTTGCGGAGAGAGAGGGATTCGAAGGTCGAGCCTTCAGGCTCGTCCTCGCGAGGATACCATATTAGCGCAGGTCATAAGACCGAGCAATAAATACTCTTCTATCCTCGCAACCCCAACTCTTAAGTAAGCAATGCCGCACTCACCGAAACGATTTCGACCAAGAGCCTTCGGCTCGTGGGTTTTGTTGGGGTGTGTTTGGGGGCTTGCACACAAAACACTCACAAACAAAAAACGACTGATAAAAATCAGTCGTTAGTCGAAATCCCAAATTTTCTTTTGCGGAGAGAGAGGGATTCGAACCCCCGGAACCTCGCAGTTCAACGGTTTTCAAGACCGCCGCAATCGACCACTCTGCCATCTCTCCAGGCGCAAAAGTATAACCAATTTTGCATTTTACCAAATTTTGACCGCCTTTTTAATCCCCAAATTTTGCAAATCATTGATTTTTAACGCACAGCACTTTGATTTTAGAAAATTCTATTTATCTTTGCCACCGAGAGTATTGTTATAGAGAAATTAACCTAAATCGTTTAGTATGAACAAGTCACAGTTAGTGGAGGCCATTGCACTCGAGACCGGAATGTCAAAAGTGGAGGCGCGTAAAGGTGTGGATGCATTTATCGATATTGTGATCCGCACATTGAAGGAGAATGACAAAGTGTCGCTGTCTGGAATGGGAGTATTCTCGGTGATGCAGCGATCGGCCCGCGTGGGACGCAACCCCCGAACAGGTGCCCAGGTGAAGATCGCTCCCAAGCGCGTCATCAAGTTCCGCCCAACAATCGAGGTGGAGTAGTCACTCCTTAAATACACATTGCCGAGATCGACCCCTCAAGGTCGGTCTCGGCCTTTTTATACCCCGATGCAGAGCTTCACCATCCCAAAGGTATTGCACAAACGAGATATTTCACTACATTTGCGGTTATGAAACGTAGCATTATTATATATATATGTATTGCCGCGGCCGTAGCGGCAGCTCTATATGGTTGTGGCGGTGCCTCCAGAAACAACAACAGCGACAAGGATCAACTATTTGTATCGATAGCTCCCCTACGACCATTAGTGGAGGCCATCGTGGGTGACGATTTCGACATCTCGGTACTTGTGCCCGCAGGGGCCTCGCCCGAATCCTTCGAACCAACACCTCGCCAATTTATTGCGTTGAACGATGCAAAGGCCATCTTCGCAGTGGGCCTCATTGACTTTGAGCGCAGCCTCCTCGCGAGGGTCGAGCATAAAGAGAGAATTGCCGACCTATCGCACGGCATCGAGCTTATAGCCGGCAGATGTTCGCACTCGCACCACGACCACAACCACAACGGTTGTAACCACAACCACCTCAACCACGGCATTGATCCACACATTTGGAGCTCGCCCGTAGCACTGAAGGTGATGGCTCAAAATGCCTTCAGCACCATCTCTGCTGCATATCCCGACTCGGCAAAGTACAAGACCAACTATGAGCTTCTTGTGATGCAACTCGACACGCTCGACAGCGCGGTACGCGGAATCTGCGAGGGGGCCCGCACACGCCGATTTATCATATACCACCCCGCTCTCACATACCTTGCCCGCGACTACGGGCTGGAGCAGATATCTGTTGAGCACGAGGGCAAGGAGCCGAGTGCCAAACGTCTCGCCGACATCATCAACACAGCCCGCACGGAGGGCATCAAGCGTATATTCTACCAATCGACATACCCCCGCTCAACGGTCGAGGTGATAGCCGAAGACATCGGAGCCGAACCGGTAGAGATAGACCCCCTGCGCGAAGACATCTTCGTCAATATCAAGGAGATGACACGTTTAATAACAGAGTAATACGGCAACGATATGGCACTTGTAACGCTGCACGATGTATCGGTGCAATACGATGACTTCACCGCACTGGAGAGTGTGTCGCTCGAGATTTTCGAGGATGACTTTCTGGGCATCATCGGCCCCAACGGCGGAGGCAAGACCACGCTGGTCAAAGCTGTCGTG
>JBGUTM010000060.1:0-10782 GCA_045133075.1 Alistipes sp.
CTTTTTTGTACTGTTTACAAGGTGATTTCTGCGTTATGCTCACTCTCGAATTCCTCATTTGCGTTTAGCAAACTGCGGATTCTTGAGTTTTGCAAGCCTAAAATCCCTCTTGTTATACAACTTTTTTGTACTGTTTACAAGGTGATTTCTGCGTTATGCTCACTCTCGAATTCCTCATTTGCGTTTAGCAAACTGCGGATTCTTGAGTTTCGCAAGCCTAAAAATTCCTCTTGTTATACAACTTTTTTGTGCTGTTTACAAGGTGATTTCTGCGTTATGCTCACTCTCGAATTCCTCATTTACCTTTAGCAAACTGCGGATTCTTGAGTTTCGCAAGCCTAAAATCCCTCTTGTTATACAACTTTTTTGTACTGTTTACAAGGTGATTTCTGCGTTATGCTCACTCTCGAATTCCTCATTTACATTTAGTAAACTGCTCACTCTCGAATTTCACAAGCCTACCCTTCCCGTTATACAATAGCGTAGTGGCGTTGGTGAATCAGGCCCCTTTTCGCATATTATCACACTGCAAAGATATGGCAGAAAACCCAAAAAACAAAAAAAGTTTTCATAATTCCGCTATTTAAGACAAAAAAACATCCGACTTTCGGATTTAAAACTCAAAAGTCGGATGAAATTATAGTGATGAGGTCATCTATTTCTTCTCCTCAGAGGGTTGTGTCTCACCCTTCTTGCGGTTGTAGTAGAGAGCTCGCTTAATCTTCTGGGTCGGGGTCTTGATGAAGCCATCCTTCTCCTCGACAACCTCGCTGATGCGCGAGAAGCGGTTTACCTTCGAGTTTACGAAGTTGAGAATCTCCTTGGTCTTCTCGGCCTTCCACTTCTCCCACTCCTGTTCCCACTCGTTGCGCTTGATGTGGTACTCATCCTTCCACTCCTCGAACTTTGCCTCCAGGGCCTCGGTGTTGAAGTGTACCAGAGCGACCAGATGGCCCTCCTGCTCGGTCACGAGCGACTCGGTGATAAATACATGTGAGTTGAGTACGGTCTCGATATCCTCGGGGTAGATATTCTCGCCACTCGGGCCGACAATCATATTCTTCAGACGGCCACGGATATAGAGGCGGTCATCCTGGTCAAAGCAACCCAGATCACCTGTGCGGAACCAGCCATCCTCGGTGAAGGCTGCAGCCGTAGCCTCGGGGTTTTTGTAGTAACCAATCATCACGCTCGGTGATTGTGCTACAATCTCACCCTGACCAGTCTCGGGGTTGATATTGTCCAGACGCAGGGTCACGGTCGGGCAGACAATACCCGTAGAGCCGAGGCGTACCATTGAGGGTGCGGCACCGGCCAGCAGCGGAGCTGTCTCGGTCAGACCATAGCCGATAGCGTAGGGGAACTTTGCCTCGAGGAGGAACTTCTCGGCCTCGTTATCGAGCTTTGCACCACCGATACCGAGGAAGCCGATTCGGCCACCAAAGACCTTCATCAGTTTCTTGCCGGCGATACGGTGCAGATAGCGGCGCAGGAATCCAACCTTGTATATAGTGCGCCATAAGGCATTCGAGTTAAACTTGGCCTTGATCTGGCTGCGATATATCTTCTCGATAATCAGCGGCACGATAAGCATAACCGTAGGACGGATTTTGCGCAGTGCCGGCATCAGAGCCGCTGCCGTGGGCGGACGGTCGAGGTAAACCACGCTCGAGCCCTTCGAGAAGGGGTAGAGCATACCCACCGAGCACTCGTAGGTGTGAGCCAGCGGCAGTACCGAGAGGAATATGTCATCCTCATTGATCGGGAAGAGGCCATAGTACATCGGCACCTGAGCGCAGAGGGCGTTGTGCGAGAGCATCACACCCTTGGGCGATGAGGTTGTACCCGAGGTGTAGAGGATAACGGCCAAATCATCGGGCTGAGGGGTGGTAAACGTACTCTCCTCCTTGACGCGCTGGGCGGTGATGCGGAGGTTCTTGGTACGGATGACGATATTCATCTTATCAACAGTCTCCTTCGAGAGTTTGGTGAAGAGCTTATCTGAGCAGAGCAGAGCCTTTGCTTCGGAGTGTGCGATAATCATATCCAGCTCTTCGCCGGTAAAATCCGAGAGGATGGGGACTGCCACAAAACCGGCGGTGGTGATGGCGAAGTAACAAACGGCCCAGTTGGGCATATTGCTACTCAGAAGAACGACCTTGTCGCCGACATTAAGGCCTGCAGTCTTGAGATGTTCCTGCACCAGTGCAACGCGGCGGCCCACTTCAGCGTAGGTCAGCGATTCGCCCTCAAACATCGAGAAGGCGGTACGCTCTGCGAAATTATTTACACTGCGCTGGAAGAGCTCGTAGAGAGTTGTTTTTGTCTGTTTTTCCATAATATATTGGTTGTACAAACCGCAAATCGGGTCAAAGATAGCTATTTTTTCGGAAAAATTACTATTTTTGAATCAAATTTGGGATGTTAAAGAGTTCAACCATAAAAGATTTGGCACTTCGTGTGGGCTTTGACCTGTGCGGTGTTGTTCGTTGTTGCCATTTTGCCGAAAACGAACAGCATTTTCTCGAATGGCTTGCAGCGGGTTATGGTGCCGACCTGGACTACCTCGGACGTAATCTCGACAAGCGTTTCGATGTGGCACGGCTGGTTGAGGGTGCGCAGTCGGTTATCGTCTGCGCCGTGAACTATAAGTTGCCACGCTCGATAGACTATCCTGCCGATGGCAATACCAAAGTGGCCTCTTACGCCTGCAATCGCGACTATCATTCGACTATCAAGACTATGCTCAATAATCTTTATAGTGCTATGAAAGAGGAAGTTCCATCACTTCGTGCGCGGGCATTTACCGACTCGGCTCCATTGCTCGAGAAACGGTTGGCCGTAGAGGCTGGTCTGGGTTGGATTGGCCGTCAGTCACTGCTGGTTACCCCTCGATTCGGGACCTTTGTGTTGCTGGGAGAGTTGGTCATCGACTGCCAGGTGGATTGCTACGATACCCCCTTCAAGGGGGAGCGTTGTGGTGAGTGTCGCCGCTGTATCGAGGCGTGTCCTAATGGTGCGATTTTGCCCACAAAGAGTATTGATGCACGCCGTTGCATCTCGCGCCTTACTATCGAGAAGGAGGCGGCCGTGCTCGTTGATAAGGAGAAACTTAATGGTTGGATTTTCGGCTGTGACGAGTGCCAGAGTTGCTGTCCTCACAATCGCAATACTCCTTACGCCACCAATCCCGACTTTGCTCCGCCACTATATGATCCGACCACAATCTCGGCCGATGAGTGGTTGTCTATGAGCGAGGACGAGTTTGCCAAGAGATTTGGACAAACGCCGCTTGTCCGTAGCGGTCTGCAACGGATACAGAAGAATATTAGGACCAAAGGTTAGAGCAGATTGTGTAGCGAGTGAATCGGGCATTGTGCCTCGCAGAACTCCTCGACAGAGATGGGCTCAGCGATGGTGCAGTAGCGGTTGTATCGCTTCATTACGTTGCGAACGTAGGCTATAGTCTGGCGGCTGCCTGTGAATTTGCCATAGCTAACCACTTCGTGCTCATAGTATTCGGGCTCGCTCTTGAGAGTGAGGAAGCGAGATACATCCTTCCACGAGTTCATATCGGCTCCGTGTGCACGTGCCAGACGGCGAGCATCGGCAATGTGACCAAGGCCTCCGTTGTAGCTGGCCAAAACCAGACACATCCTCTCCTCGGGAGAAACACTCTCAGGTACCTTAATCATCTGCTCAATCTCCTCGAGCAGAGATGCAGCGGCACGCACATTATGTTGCGGATTGATTAACTCATCGACCTCAAGTCCGAAATGTTGGCCGATATGGGGCATAATCTGCATAAGACCCACAGCTCCCCGTTTGGATACGGCATCGGCTCTGAAGTTGGATTCGGTGTGGGCAATGGCACTCAACAATCGCCAATCGAGGCCTGTTTCAATGCCCACCAACTGCATAATTTCATCATAGGGCGAGATGACAAAGTCCATCTCAGCCGCCAGGTCTTTACGGCACCTGCACATCTCCGCCACCGACTCGCATCTGCCCATCGAGAAGAGCATAGCCAGTGAAATAGTCATCGAAATAAATGTCGCTACGACACGTTTTACCATACAATATAATTTAGCGTCCTCGGTATTGGGGCTAATCGTAGAATGCCCACGAGATACCGATCTTGAACATACCCGGGTTGAGCGGATAGCCCGCAACCGTGAAATACTCATCGTTGCCGAAGAGACCCTTGTTGAGGTGTTGGTATTTCAAGAAAATTCTCATTCGTTTCCATTTTGCCGATATAAAGGCATCCAAATAGGGGTAGTTACCCATCTTCCACTCGCGCTGGTTGTAGAAGGTTGCAAGGGCAGGGTTGTAGCCCGGAGCGTAGTAGCTCGTATTGAATCGACCATCTATGCCGACCTGCATACGCAGCACATCGCGCTTGACCCAAAATTCGTAGTAGTATGACAGAAAGGCCGTAACCAAGGGTACCGGAGCCACAATCTCATTCGAGGTGAGCTGTACAAGCACACGATGGTTGAGATGTAGACCCTTGATGGTGAAGTCTTTGCGGGCATAGATGCTCGTGATACTTAAGTTGCCGTCATACTGCGTGGGCATACTCTCGGCATTGTAATATATACGGTCGAGGTATATGCCCTGCCAAGCTGCAAGTTCGATACCGAAATCGGGTACCTCGAAGCGTACCTCGAAGCGTGTTTGGTTCTCCTTGCCGAAGTTGTTATGCCAGATGTAGTGGTTCGAGAAGAGGTTCTGCTGCCAATATCCCGGTGAGCGGCTCTCCTGGCGGAACTTGCCCGAGAGAATCATGGCATGTCCCTTGATAAAGGCGCGGAAGGCTACATTGGCACCTATTGACAAATCACCACCCCTATATCCCGAGGGGTAGAACTTCGCATCGGCTCCCCAATCGACATATTTGCGTATCTTGCCGTTTACGCCTCCATAGACAAACCAACTGGTGCGCTTGTCGCGTCCGTATTTGCCCGAGGCGTAGTCACCCATCGCAAATTGAGAGTAGGTGTGCAGATCCAGACCCACACCGCCGTCAATCGTGCCGACCACTCCGTTGCGGTCCCACGGCTGCGCCTGAACGTAGAGGCGATTGGTTATGCGGCGTTCGCATATAGAGTCGCGGGTCTGTGTGGGGTTGATATACCAATGTTTATAATATACATCCGTGGTGGAAGTGTAGTTGCCATCATCATCACGGTCGCCTCGCTCGTTGGTGAAGGTGGCGTACTTGTCGGTGTAGACCTTGCTCCACGAGTTGTACTCGAAGGTGTGACCAATATATATCGCCGAGAGGTCGGCAATCGAGAAGTCGCGTTCGGTGACCCTCTGCAACGGAATCGCTATGGCCTGCTTGACAAAGAACGAGTTATTGCGATAGTGGTTTTTCGCCTCGGCCGATGCCAACTTCATCGGTACTCCTGACGGCATCTCGAAGATGGTGTCGGTTATGGCCCACATACCTACAACACCTCCATTCTCCTGTTGCTCGACAGTATTGTTTATGTAGGCGGCGTGTACCGAGTATCGCTTGCCGGTGTGCGAAGCCGCCAGCGAGAGGTTATGGTTCTTGGTGCGCGACCAGTCGTACTTACCCTTAGTACCTCGTGACTTGTAGTCCACATTGAAACCTGTTGAGGGTGAAACATTCTGCGCCAAGACGATGGCGAAATCCTCCTCGCGGTAACGCTTCTGACCCGACTCGCGGTAGGTCATATTCATATATGGCTTCTTGACGTTATAGAAGGGTACGTTCTCGGTGGTGTAGTTGTATACGTAGTAGGGCTGCGAGAACGAGAAGTCAAACTCCTCGGGACGATCGAAGTAGTTTATCGGCTGCGAAGCCTGGCCGAGGCTACCGATAGCCATATCACCCACACCCTTGCGGTGGAAAGGGTAGTCCAGACGCCAATCCATCAGGGTTGTGTCTATGGGCATAACCTTCACGGTGTTGAAGTCACGGCTGACGTTCCACTGGAAGTTGGGCAACGCTCGAATAGAGTCGTTGAAGTAGTACGATTCGAGCGGCTTGCGAATTTTTTTCTTCTTGGTGCTATGCTGCTGCTGATTGGCCCCCTGCGCATTGGGGTCGCCATCGGTGCCATTGGGGTCGGCATAGGGGTTGGAGCCGTAGCCATTGCCCGAGGCGGTATTGAAGGGGTCATTGGGATTGTTTGCATTGCGCTGGGCACGCATAAGCGAACTCGCATCCTGCGCCCACGAACCGTGGGGCAGTGCAAGCGCTGCAAGCACAAGTGCCATCATCACTATCTGACCAATCCTTCTGAGCATAATCCTTAACTATAAACTCCCTATTTGCCCGATTTATTGCCTCGCACGAAGTGACGCACTGCCGAAATTAAGATGTAGAGTGCCATAATCACCGTAACGGCATAGCGATAGTCTACCGCGATAACCGCAATAGCAAGGAGTAAAAATATGTATCTGAGCTTGTTGCTGCTCCAGCCAAAGCCTGCGAACTTGAGTGAGAACATCCTCACGGGACAGATGAGCAGCACCGACAGAACCACCGACAGAACCACGATAGCCTCGCGTGTAATTGTCATAAGATCCATCTCGACCAACATTCCGAGTGAGAGACAGAGTAGCGCATTTGCCGGAGTGGGCAGGCCCTCGAACTCGGTGTGCTGTGTGTCATCAATGTTGAACTTCGCCAGACGTAGAGCCGAGAAGGCTGTCATCACCAGAGGCATGAAGTAACCCACCTTGACCATCCACTCGCTCCACACGCACCATGAGCCAGCCTCTTGGAAAAGGGTCATCATCACGGCCGCCGGCGCAAAGCCGAAAGATACCATATCGGCCAGCGAGTCGAGTTGAACACCTATTGCAGAGTATTGATTTAGCAGACGAGCCGAGAAGCCGTCAAAGAAGTCGAATACGGCCGAGGCGATAACCAGCAAAAAGGCTGTCTGTAGGTCGCCCCACACCAACGCTGACACAGCCGCACCCGCACCACAGAGGAGGTTGCAGAGGGTCAACATATTGGGTACAGTAAACAATTTTATCTTCATACCTATTTAATAATGGTACATATTATCGGGCAAATGTAGGTATTTTTCTTCAAAAATCCAATTATTGGCCTTGGTGACCACTGTTTAGAACTTTGCTGTGGGGCGTTTGGATGCGTAAAACGCCCGATTACGCAATAATAAGGTTGATTTTTTTTGACAAACTTGTTGATTTATCAAAATTTTTATATCTTTGTCCCCCGATTTGGTAATCAAATCACCAGCCCGGATGGCGGAATCGGTAGACGCGCTGGTCTCAAACACCAGTAGGTTCACCCCTGTGCCGGTTCGACCCCGGCTCCGGGTACAGAAAGAGAAGTTCGAGAGGACTTCTCTTTTTTTGTGGTTGTGGGGTCGGCGACCGTTCGCCCCAGAGCCGGGGTCGGTCAGTCGGTGGCGGTGTGGCAGAGTTGTCTGCGATGTATCAGCGTAGGCGAATTGCTGCGCAATCATAAGCATTGTGCCGATAGTCTAAAAGTAAATAAATTTCCTTTTCGTCTATCCGCCCAACACTTGCAACTCCGTTGCTTGCCTCCGCTTCTTCATCTTGCTCTGCTCAAACCTGCTGCGACCGTTCGACCCACTTAAAGATTATTGGGGAGAGGAAAGATTTCTCTCAACTCCCAAATTTTCGCTAAATCTGCCAAGAGTTGGTTCGAAAATAGAACATCGTAGGGTACTCAAAGAGAAGTTCGAGAGGACTTCTCTTTTTTTGTGGTTGGGGGATTAGCGACCGTTCGACCCAGAGCCGGGGTCGGTCAGTCGGTGGCGGTGTGGCAGAGTTGTCTGTGTGATATGGAATAGCCATTGTTGCTGCGCAACTGCGAAGCTTAATTAAAAATCATCTGCTCAAATAAATTTGGCATTTGCTTTTTAATTAACCTTCTAAACCTTTGGTTTAATGTCTATCATCCTCCCTTCGCTCTGCTCAAACCTGCTGGGGACCTTCGACCAACTTGGGTTGTGGGAGTACGGAGTGTTTTTTCAGTGCAGGTTTATAGGGAGATTAGGGAATTTAGGGAGTTTAGGGAAGGCTGGATGCTTGTTGCTATTTGATTTAAGGGTGTTAGAGATGACCGCGAATACCAATAGATAAACAAAAACAAACATCCTTAACTTCCCTAAATTCCCTAAACTTTATAACCTCCTTAAATATAGCAATAGTTGATATTTTTTTTTCGAGGATTTGAGGTATCCGCAAGGATAGTGCAAAATGGAAGGAGTGACCTTGGAAGTTTACTTACAAAAAGGCCACTTATTCCATTTTGAACCATTGTCGTAGACAACCAAAGCCTCGCAAATAAAATCACACGTTGTCAAGTTCCTCGAAACGGAGTTTCGATTGAAAGGTTTTGCGGAGCTTTTTTCTAAAAGCGACAAAGAAAAAAGCATTTTGGGGCACCTTTTTTCGAAAAGGTGCAAAGAAAAAAATAGCACGCCACATTTTGAAAAGAGGTGGCATGCAGAAGGGTAGATAAAAAAACTGCACAACCTATTTGGGAGATTGTGCAGTTTTTGAATCTTGTTATTGGAGGTTTACTCTTCGATGATTCGAATCGAGAGGATAAGGTCTCCGCGGCGGATATCGTCAATAACATCCAGGCCCTCGACAACCTGACCGAAGCAGGTATGTACGCCGTCAAGGTGTTGGGTATTTTGGCGATTCATACAGATAAAAAACTGAGAGCCTCCCGTATCGCGGCCGGCGTGGGCCATCGAGAGCACACCGCGGTCGTGATATTGGCGTGGTGCCGAGGTTTCGCACTTGATGCGGTAGCCGGGGCCACCGGTGCCATCGCCGCGTGGACATCCGCCCTGGATGACAAAGTCGGGAATCACGCGGTGGAAGCAGAGGCCGTCATAGAATCCGTGCTGTGACAACTCCACAAAGTTAGCCACCGTGCCCGGAGTCTCCTCGGCGTAGAGCTCGGCCTTCATCTCGCCCTTCTCGGTAGAGATGAGTGCGTATAACTTCTTGTCTGCCATAATCTTATCTCCAAATAAAGTCAATAATTACGGGGAGGTGATCCGATGACTGGCTCCAGAAGTTCGAGATGCCGGTGCGCTTACCGGTGGTGAAGCCGATTCTCGGCGACTTAGCCTTAATCATCTTGTTGAGCATAGGCTCGCTACCATACATAAGGTCGATACGACCACCGCCCTGTGTCGACCAAACCATAATATCACGCTTGTCGGGGCAGTTGTAGACCTTGATAAGGTCGGTAACCTGCTTAACATTCTCGAGCATATACTTCTGACCCCAGTAGCGAGGATTCTCCCAACCGAAGTTGTAGTCGCGGTCATCGAGCGGAGTCGAGCAGTTCATATCGCCGGTGATGAGCCAATTCTTCTCGTCTGCGAACTCGGGGTTGAGGATCGAACACTCCATAAATGCCTGGAACTCATCCTTGCGGGTCTTGTGGCCACCGTGGTTGCGGATGCTCTCGGCTGCCTCGGGGGTGCCGCGCTTAACACCCATCTCAAATGCCTGAGGCCAGGTATGGAAGCCCACGAGGTTAACCTTCTGGCCATCGACCTCCACCTGTGCGTGGATACCGCCGTGAGAGATGCCCTCGCCACCCAGACGCTGTGAGAAGACGATGGGGTACTTCGAGGTGACAACTACGGGGTAATTATCCTGGTGAGCACCAACGGCTACGTACTTGTGGCCGAAACGTGCTGCCAGCTCGATCCATCCGGTCGGCACAAGGTGCTCGGTCTTGCCACGCTCGTAAGATTGACCCTTGTAGGGGAGGTAACGCTTCTCGTTCACCTGCTTGTCGCCGGTGTGGTCGATATAGATGGTCGAAGCCTCGCAGAATACTGCGATGTCGATATCCTGCTCGTTCATCCACTTCACGAAGTTGTCGTAGTTGTTGTGCTGGTCTGCCCACATGCCATTCTGGATGTTGTAGTCCATAACGCGGAGAATGCGCTCGCGAGGAATGCTGTTGATGAGCTTAACCTCGATGTCGTCAATGTAGAAACCGTTGATAAACTCGGGTTGGGGCTTCTCAGACTCCCAGCGGAAGTAACTCTCGGCGGTTGCACCGCTGATGACAAACTTAACATCCGACCAATACTTCTTATCCTGGTCGTTGTACGACATTCTTACTGCCGAGTTTACGATTGTCACACGATCATCGTTGCTATTTACGAAGGGGTAGTTGTCGCGGTCGAGGGTGCGGCGAACACCATCAATCCACATCTCCTTGATAACACCCACATTGTGTGCGTGGAAGTAGAGGTTAGAGGTTGCACGAGCCTGCGGGCAGAACTTGAACGAAACCTCGATCTCTGCGATGCCGTTGATATCCTTCATCTCGGGAGTTGCAACGATACCGCGAGTGTTCTCCTTAACGCCTACGCCGAGGAAGCCCTGGTATTCCTGTGCGCGGAAGAGCATTCTCCAATCCGCAACATTTCGGTTTGCTAAGTAGGCGTTGCTCATCACACCCTCCTCAGCGAGTGTTTTGGTGTAGTCGGTCTGGAGATAGTTGGTGCCCGGTACGTTAAACAATACGAGATTTACGGGACGCTCAGTGCCCTGAGAGTTGTTGCTGATAACCTCCTTAGAGGCAGCGGGGCTGAAACCCTTGAAGTTCTTGCCACCCATACGGTTTCCACCATACACGAAGTTGTCAAACTTCTCCGAGAAGAGTTGGTCTGCTGCGGGCTTGTATGCGATGGGGTCGATTGCGGTGATGGCGTTAACCTTAACCTCGAAAGGCTTGGTGTCGAGGGTCATTGTGTGGTG
>JBGUTM010000061.1:0-1161 GCA_045133075.1 Alistipes sp.
ATTGAAATGCTCTTCTATGGTGGCCATCCATTCAGCAAAATCGGCAATCGACATAGCCGACACCTCGGCGATATTCTTCCCGCCAATACGGAACTGCAGGGCCTCCTTCTTCAGGCGTGTGCCACCGCAGACGCTGCACGGACGGTAAGCCATAAACTGCTCACGCCACTTCTGCCCCTTCTTCGACTCCTCGTCGTCGGTCGCCTGCACATATTCGGCAATGCCCTCCCAGGGAATCATTCGGCGGCCCGAAATGGATGTAAACTCCGACAAATCAACCGTCAAAGGCTTCGGGTCGCCATACAGAATGGCATTCATACCCTCCTCCGAGATGGTACTGACGGGGTCCTCGAGTGTGAAGTCGTAGCGGCGACCCAGCATAGTCAGCAGAGTGAATATCTTGTTGTTCTTATATTTGCCAATGGGCTCAATTGCTCCCTCGCGGAGAGATTTCTCCTTGTCGGGGATAATCTTGTCGCTATCAAAAACAGCCTCCGTTCCCAGACCGCTGCATCGTGGGCAGGCGCCCTGCGGTGAGTTGAACGAGAAGGTATGAGGCGCAGGGTCCTCGAAGGCTACACCCGTAGAGGGACACATCAAATGGCGCGAGTAGTATCGCATACCATCGGCCTCATAATCATATAGTGCCATCGTGCCCTTGCCTTGACGCATAGACTCCTTGAGCGAGGTCATAACTCTCTCCTCAGCCTCGGCCGAGATGCGCATACGGTCAACAACAAGGTCAATGGTGTGTATCTTGTAACGGTCGAGCTTCATCCCGGCCGTAATCTCGCGTATCTCACCATCAATGCGAGCATATATGTATCCGCGCTTTGCCAGCGACTCGAACAGCTCACGGTAGTGACCCTTGCGGCCCTTGACAATGGGTGCCATAAAGGCTACCTTGCGGCCATTGAAGCCCTTTAATATCAGTTCGCAAATCTGCTCATCGGTATAATGCACCATCTCCTCGTTGGTGATTGGAGAGTAGGCGCGTGATGCGCGGGCATAGAGCAGTCGCAGGAAGTCGTTTATCTCGGTGACCGTTCCGACCGTTGAGCGTGGATTCTTGTTTGTGGTCTTCTGTTCGATGGCAACAACGGGGCTCAATCCTGTTATTTTATCGACATCGGGGCGCTCCATCGTGCCGACAAATTGGCG
>JBGUTM010000062.1:0-1085 GCA_045133075.1 Alistipes sp.
CTACCATCGACAACGCTATGCGTGCTATTGAGAAGGAGAACCGCCGACTCAAAGATATTCTGCCGAAGAATTTCGCCCGCCCCGAGCTCGACAAACGTCGCTTAGGCGATGTGGTCGATTTGTTCACCAATATCAAGATGCACGAGCACGGCGACTCGAAGGATATCCTCGGTCGTGCCTACGAATACTGCCTCTCGAAGTTCGCCGAGGCGGAGGGCAAGTTAGCGGGCGAATTTTACACCCCTGCCTGTATAGTGAAAACCCTTGTCTATGTCTTGGAGCCATACGCAGGTCGTGTCTATGACCCTTGCTGTGGCTCGGGCGGTATGTTTGTGCAGTCGGCAAAGTTTATCGAGAGCCACGCCGGCAATATCAATCAAATCTCGGTCTATGGACAGGACTCTAACCCTACCACTTGGAAGATGGCGCAGATGAACTTGGCTATTCGTGGCATCGAGGCGGACCTCGGAAAGTATAATGCCGACACCTTCTTTGATGACTGCCACCCGACCTTGAAGGCTGACTTTGTCTTGGCAAATCCACCTTTCAATTTGAGTGATTGGGGAGCAGATAAACTTGCCGACGATGTGCGCTGGAAGTTCGGCACACCACCTAATGGCAACGCCAATTTTGCGTGGATTCAGCACATCATCCACCACCTCGCACCTTCGGGCAGGGCGGGCGTTGTGCTTGCCAATGGCTCGCTGTCGAGCCAAAGCGGTGGCGAGGGCGAAATCCGCAAACGTTTGGTCGAGGCAGACTTGGTCGATTGTATTGTCGCAATGCCTTCACAGTTGTTCTACACAACGCAGATACCCGTCTCGATTTGGTTTTTCAATAAGGCGAAGAGGCAGAAGGGTAAGACCCTCTTTATCGATGCCCGCAACCTCGGCACGATGGTTACCCGCAAACTGCGTGAGCTGACCGATGGCGCGGAGGGCGATATTATGCGTATTGCCAATACCTATAAGGCGTTTGCCGAAGGTACACTCGCCGATGAAAAGGGCTTCTGTGCAGTGGTTGATATTGCCAAGATTGCGGAGCAGGACTATATCCTCACCCCGGGCCGCTATGTGGGCATTGCC
>JBGUTM010000063.1:0-10404 GCA_045133075.1 Alistipes sp.
AACTTAGCATTTACCTCTATAGTGATTGCTGTTACCACATTTTTGCTCTATTTGCTCCGCACCATCACGCTTAAAGATGGATTTGTTCCAGGTCTTGGATTTATGATTGCCTTGTTCGGCATTATCTGCTATATATTGGGGCTTGTGTCCCACAATGAGGCGCAAGATAATGGATATATTATAGCATCGGTTATACTATTAGCGATAGAGGTAATCGCACTTGTAGTATATCATATAACATCAAAATCAATAAAATAAGGTGGTGGTATATTGTTTATCAGGGAGGCACATTGCCTCCCTTTTTGTTGTTTTATATTAATGTTGAGATACAAAAAAGCAACCGCTATTTGCAGTTGCTAATTAGTATTTGCAGCCGGAGGCGCAAATCTGAATTTATCTCTCCTCCTCAACGAATGGGATACCCTTCTTTTCGTACTCCTTCTTCACTATCTCAACGGCGGCGTATAGGTCGTGGAGATTGTTTATCTGCATTACGAATGGACCCGTAGCAATCATTCCCTTAACAATGTCTTGTTGAGGTTGAGATGTGGCAAACAACTCTCTAACGGGAACACACAAAGCGTCTGCTATTGCCTTCAATGTTGAGTATTGAGGGTTCCTCTGTAATGCTCTCGTTAATGACTCAGGTGCAACACCAATCTTCTCCGCCAACTCATACATCTTCATATTCCTCTCTTTGAGAATTTCTTTCACTCTCAACTCGCCCTCAATGATAGATTTCTCTGCCATATACTTTTCTTGATCTTAATGTTAATTTTTGCAAATATAGACAAATTTCTACGTTACAAACAGTAAAAATCATAAAAAACGATAAAAAATTGCAATAAATATCAATTTAGTTGTTCAAAACGATGTTTTTTATTGATCTTTTTTGTATATTTGCACAAAATAAAATAGCAACATAAATCAAGGTAAAAATAAATTAAGATGAAAAAAGTTGTAATTTACACACGAGTATCAACCGAGAGTCAGGAGTATGAGCATCAGTTGCGAGAGTTAAGAGACTATGCAGTTCGTCAGAATTATGAGGTGGTAGCGGAGTTTTCAGAGAAGATTTCAGGAGCGAAGAAGGTTGAAGAGCGTCAGGCATTGATGAATTTGCTTGCCTATACCGACTTGCACAAGGTAGATAAGGTTTTGATATTCGAGTGCTCTCGCCTTTCAAGAAGAGCGGTAGACTTCCTTACTGTAATAGAAAATCTTACAGCGAAGAAGATTAGTGTTTTCATCTTGCAGAATGGTTTGGAGACGCTTTTGGACAATGGCACTCCGAATCCTATAGCACAGTTGGTGCTCGGCATATTAGCACAGTTTAATACACTAGAGCGTTCACTTATTCGTAGCAGAATGGAGTCAGGTTACAACAACTATCGTTTGAATAATGGACGAGTAGGACGAAAAGAGGGGTACCGCAAAACCAATGAGCAAATGAAGAACGATTATCCCAAAGAGATTCAGTTGCTGAGGAAAGGGTTATCCTTAAGGAATATCCAAGCAATTACCAACACCTCTATAAATACATTAAGAAAACTAAAAACGATGATAGCAAGTTAAGGTTCGATACATTGTGTGATCCGGCGCACAAAGGGTTCCAAGCATACCCCTGCCGAGCAGAAGTCTTGCAGTCGATTTGAAAATTAGATGCAAGAGGTCAAAAGCGAATAACCCCAACGCCCTAAAAAAAGAGGAGGGTAATGGGGATGTGCGAAAGCACAAAATATGAAGTAAAAAATGTTCATTAAAAACAATATCGATGAAACATTTATTAAGCAATTTGCCACGTTGGGCATTAACAACGAAAACGATATAATTACCATTCTTAACGGGTTTGACCAAATTGCTGAAATCGGTTATGCGTGGTATGTAAATAACATAGTTAAAAATCATAAGGTGTATGATAAAGAAAGTAAAAAATAAAAGCATAGATAAGATTGTCAGCAAAAGAAAAGCCCTTACAGCATCAGGTAAGGGTAAGGCCGTACTTTGGACCCGAGTGTCATCTGAGGAGCAGTTTGTGAATAACAATTCTATTGATACGCAACGAGAGGCGTGTCGTAGGCATTGTGAACGACTCAATAAAAAGATTAAGTGTGAATTTGGTGGAACTTTTGAAAGTGCAAAAAAGGCGGGAGAGAGGTTCTTGGAAATGATTGGTGCCGTAATGCATGATCCTGAGATCGATACAATTGTTGTCTATGATTATGACCGGTTCAGTCGTAATATGGAAGAGGGTTTGGTTTACAAAGGGCAATTGAATCGTAGCGGTGTATCCATAGAGTCCGTTAATCAACCGATCGACAAAAATAATTCGTTGGCAAGTCATATTGAAGCCTTATTACTTATCGTGGCGGATATTGACAATGCAACCCGTCGCACAAAGTGTTATAACGGTATGGTTGCATGTATTAATCGAGGAGAGTGGTATAGTCGACCACCTTTGGGATATACCTCCAAGAAGGTAAATAAGGAGCATCAATTAACCGTTAATAACGAAGGTCGTATCTTGAAAAGTGCTTGGGAGTGGATAGCCAATGAACCCGATTTGTCTCAATCAAAAATAGTGGAACGCCTTAAAACGAGTGGGTTGAGTATTACCAAACAGCGTTTGTCTGCATGTCTTCGCAATTCGTTCTATTGTGGCAGATTGGAGCATGCCTATCTGAATGGTAAGGTTATTAAGGGCAAGCAGGAACCTCTGATTTCCGAAGAATTATTCGATAAGGTGCAAGATATTCTGAACGGGAATAATCATGGATACGAACAAGCGGTGGCGACCCCACAATTTCCACTGAAAAATCATGTTACAGCGTTTGGGCACACAATGTCGGGATATACAGTCAAGAGTAAAAATCTAGATTATTATAAATATAGCGGTAAAGAGGGAAGTGTAAATGTATCTGCAAAGGAGATGCATGCAAAGTACGAAGAGTTATTGAATTCTTTTACTGTGCCTGAAGAGGTGCGCCCGATACTTACAAGAGTCTTGAAGATGAAGTTTGAAGATAAGGAGCATTTCCGAGCACAAGAGGTCGCTAATATCCAAAAGAACCTGAGTACAATTCAAACACATATAAAGCAAGTTAAAAAGAATTACGCCATTGGAAAGGTGGACGAAGATGTCTATGATGATGTGATACGGGATTTGGAGTCTGATAAGCAGAAAGCAGAGGCAGCGTTGGAGTGGGCGTCTGTTAACCTCTCGAACCTTGCAGAGTATATAGATTCTTCAATTGCAATTGCTTGTAATTTAGGGCGTTATTGGTCTAAACGCGATTTTGAGACTTGTCAAAAAATACAAAAATTAGCCTTTCCTAATGGGGTGATTTGGGACAAAGAGAAGCGCAATTATCTAACCACTGAAGTGAATCAGTTCTTTGATTTAATTGGTTGTATATCAGATGATTACAAAATGGAAATTGCACAAAAAAAGGACAAACCTTTCGATTTGTCCTCTTTAGTAGCGGGAGGAGGACTCGAACCGCCGACCTTCGGGTTATGAGCCCGACGAGCTGCCAACTGCTCCATCCCGCGATATATCTTCAATTCTGAATGAATTACCGCTCGTTTGCGGTTGCAAAGGTAATCAAAAATTTCGGTTATCCAAAATTTTCGACCCTATTCGATAGATTTTTCTGCAAATTTAGAGCCAAATGCCTAAAAATCAATCTCTAATTTCGTGGCTTCGAACGTTTAATTGTCGAAAGCGTCGTTAAGCACTCGTGCCAAACGGAAGCCGGCCTTGGCAATCTGACTCTCGGTCAAATCCTTATGCTCGATAAAGAAATTTTCGTCAAAGCGGTCACCTGGCTTTGCCCACTCGTATATCTTACGGCAAGCCTTGCCAGACTCTCGTCCCCAGCTCCATGGATCGCCCTGTGCCATAGCCTCGCGCTGCTCCTTGGTGTACTGGTTGTCGATATAGTCGCGATATGCGTACAAATCCTTCACCAAGTCGGGGTGAATGTCGGTGGTTGACTGTACATCCCACAGTCCGTGGTAGGGCTTCAGCTGTCCCTTGTAATATACCTTAAACCAGTTGTAGCGGTTCTGAGGACCGCCCGGCAGGTCGTTGAAGAATACGTGTGCGGGGCAGTGGTTGTCACCCACCATATGAATTGCCCACTTCAGGTTGAGATTCACGAGCGAGTCTGGCTGGTTGCGCCAATCGTTCAACTCCTTGATAATGCGAACCATCTGCGGTATGCCGTCACCATCGCCATTATCACGGGTCTTGCCGCTGGGCTCGCCGTTCTCGTCAATGGTGATCATATGCCACCATGTCGAGATTTCGTAAGGGGTGCCGTTACGGTATACGTCCATCCACTCGGCATAGTCGACAATCGACTGGTCGAGGTAGAGGTTAATGTTCTTTTGTGCACGCTCGGTGAGATGCTTCTCGGCAATGGCCGCAATCAGTTTGTGAGCGTAACCCCACGCAAATACATCCTGCGAAAAGAGGAAGGTCAGCGCGATGGCCAGTGTTAAGATTCGTTTCATATTAGGTTAGATTTTATTTGTTTACAAATACAATTTTGGCAAATATAGTGATTTTTTTGAAAAAACACATCTGTCACTGCTAAAAACTCCCGGCAAAGTAAAAAAAGATAAAAACTCTTGGCAAGTACAATATAAATGTGTATTTTTGAGGGATAATTTGCGCATACTGCACATTTTGGAACAATCTAAAACCTAAAACTATGAATAATCTGAAACGAGTTTTACTCTTCGCTTTGGCGGTGGCGATGACGATACCTGCATCTGCCGAGACTTTCGAGGAGATTCGTAAAAAGGCATCGACAAAGGGTGCTCTCCTCACCTCAGGTGAGATTACGGGCGTGATTGTCGGCGACTATCGCTCGCCCAATGCGGCAATTAACCACAATACACGCTTTGACTTCGTTGATCTGCGTGGCAACAAACTTGTCAATTACATCCAGAGCGAGGATGGTAAGTATGGATTCCGTCTGGTTTTTGACGGCATATATGACAACCGTCTCAAACGTGCCGATAAGGTGAAAATTAACCTCGCCGGCTGCACCGTGATGCGCGAAGATAACCCCGAGCGTTATACAATTTCGGGTGTTAGTATCGAGAATGTAGAGAAACTCGCCGAGGGGGTTGAGCTTGCTGTAAAGGAGAAGAGTATTAGCGAATTGACCGATGCTGATTTGTATACTTGCGTAACCTTGAAGGGTGTTGAGTTTATGAATAAGCAGGGTGCGTATACCAATGTATTTGAGATGATGCCGCAGCGTTCGTTTATGAATCAGGAGCGTGGTCCGTGGTGTCTTGCCGATGGTTGGGCTTCGTTGCTCAAGGATTCGGAGGGTGAGTCAATCTATATGCTTGTGAACTCAATGTGTTCGTGGCGCCGTAACGGAAAGGGCGTGCCGAAGGGTGTCGGTAAGATATCGGGTGTGCTGGTACACGAATATATGCGCCGTTATGGTGATAATCTGGGTAAATACTCGATTCGTCCGCTCAATGAGCAGGATGTGGTAAAGCAGATGCCCAAGGAGGAGTCATCTTCGTATGAGGTTATTGCCGACTGGAACTACGACCGCAACTATCGCAATCAGATTGATATCGAGGGTGTCGGCAAGGTGAGCGCAGCAAAAGCTACGCGCTACTCGGGTCGTATTCTGCCCGATGAGGGTCAGGGATTCCTCTCGACCACGGCAGGTGCAACGGTGCGCCTCGATACCGATTACGACACGCGCTATCCGCACGATAATATGGGTATGCGTAAGTATGCAGGCTTGCGTTTTGAGGCAAATGTGCAGAATTGGTTGTCGAAGGGTGTCATTGTCGAGGTTTCGACCGAGGGTGTGACCGGCAAAGCTCTCACCTTCGATTTCTCATTTGGCGTGGGCAACCACGATATCCAGAATAGCTGGGGATTCCCCGCATATTGGAATGTGGAGTATTCGCTTGATGGCAAGAACTTCAAGGTTGCCAAGTCGAATATCGTGTTGCGAGCATTGCCCTACACGTTTGGCCGATTGAAGGGCGTGGATAATGTAGACCGTATGCCGAACTGCGATATGGCAATGGGCTTCACCGATCACAGCGTGAAGTTGCCGGCATCGCTGCTCGGACAGAAGAGTGTAACTATACGATTGACCCCCGCATCGCGCCGTATGGCGATTATCCCCACGGATGAGATGGAGGATTCGATTCAGGGCGAGATTACTGGTGAAATCAACAAGGTGATGATTCTCCGTATGGGCCGTGTATCGGTTAAGGTGGTCAAGTAGTCGAATGGATATATGCCAACAAAAATGTCGCAACCCGAAAAGTTGCGACATTTTTGTTGTTGATGGTAACACTCGATCGTTGCCTAAAATAGATACTTCTCGGTCTCGACTTTATGGACAAGTCGGCGCAGATCCTCCCAACGCTCTTCGTCAAAGGTTGTGCCCACGACCTCGATAACCTTGCCTGCGGCGATGGCACCTATGGTGCCGCACTGGCGCAGCGATAGTCCGCGACACATACCGGTAAGAAATCCTGCGGCGTAGAAATCGCCGGCTCCCGTGGTATCGACACGCTTTGCTGCCGCCATGATGCCAACGTGGACCACCTCGCCACCGTGCTTAATCAGAGCTCCTCGCATACCAATTTTGACAATAACCAGCTCGCAAAGCTCGGATATCGCCTGCAGGGCATTGATCGGCTCCTCCTCGCCGGTGAAGGCCTTGGCCTCATCTTCGTTGGCAAAGAGAATGTCTACATACTCGGCAACTATTTCTCGCAGGAAGTCGAGGTTTTCGGCCACCACGTTGAAACTCGCCAGGTCGATGGCGATTTTGAGTCCACGTGCTTTGGCTGTGGCGATAGTGTGGCGCAGAAGGGTGTGGTCTTGAACAAGATAACCTTCAATGTAGAGGCAGTCGTAGCCTTCAAAAATCGAAGAGCCAATCTCTTCGGCTTTTAACTCGAGGGCTGCGCCGAGGTGGGTGACCATCGTGCGCTCGCCATCGGGTGAGATGAGCGATACACACTTGCCCGAGCGCTCCTTGCCGCGGAATATTATCGGTGTGATGCCGAGGTTTTCGAGAGCCTGCGTAAAGAAATCTCCGGTGGTATCCTCTCCGACCTTGCCGATAAATGCTGTGTGGCAACCCATACACGCCATTGCGCGGATGGTGTTGCCGGCCGAGCCGCCGAGCGAGAGCGAGTATGGAAGTCCTGCTACCGACTTTGAAATGGCGGTTTGGAGGGCTGAGTCCACAAGGCTCATCGAGCCGCGGGCGAGGCCATATCGGTCGAGGATGTCGTTGTTGCGCAGGTTTACCAGCATATCGGTCAGCGCGTTGCCTATTCCTATAATCTTGTTCATATCGGTTTGGATGTTAGGGTTATAGTCTAAAATCGTTCAAAGATAGTGATTTTTTTGTAAACAAAATGTCAGTTTTTGGAGATGAATAGCTATCTTTGTAAAACAACTAACCAAGAAATTTTATACTATTATGAATCTCAATTTGATAAAGGCCGGAAGATGGTTTATGCTGGTTGCAATGTTTGTGGCAGGAGTAGCCTGTGGCGATGATCCGACATCTGCAACGGGTCTGGGTAAAGACCCCGATAAACCTTCGAGTGATGAGAATTACGAAGATATAAAGGTCGTTGATGGTAAGGTGCGCTTCTACCTCGAGGAGAAGAGTGGCGCAGTCCGCACGGCGGGTGGTCTCAAGGCTCGTAATTGGGCAACAACCCGTGCGCAGGTGAATGGCAAGTCCTACAACATCGAGTTTACGGATGAGGAGACACCGCGACCCTACATTGAGGTTAATGCTTCGTCCACGGACTCCTATAATGTTGTGCTGTTGGCCTCGGGAGCAAGTCAGTGGTACGAATCTTCGGTATATACTAATGTCCGATTGTCGCACTCGCAGATATACCACTTTGCAGAGTCGCACATACGCTCCTATCCGATGTATGCCACCTACTCGAAGCAGACGGGTAATCGTCTGATTTTTAACGATGGCTTTGCGATGGTTGTGCTCAAACTGAAGGGTAGTGCCAAGATATCGTCTGTAAAGGTCGAGGAGCCGACTGGCAAATCTCTCGCCGGTTTGGCAAATATCACTCCCTCGAAAGGTCTGTTCTCGATTGTCAAGGGTGTGAATTATGCGGTGTTGAATTGTACCAATAAGGGCGAATTTGTGCAGCTCGATGAGGCTAAAGAGAAGGCTTTTCGCCTGATTGTGGCCCCGGGTGACTACCCCGATGGTCTGCGTGTGTCGATTTGCGACTCGGAGCGTGGTGCGATGTTCTTTACCACCGAGCCTCTGACACTTGAGGCGGGTGCTATTCACTCTATCGAGAAAAATTACGCTTGCGAGACGGGCCTAATCTTCTATGAGAATTTTGATAACTTCGTCTGGGGCGGCGATGTGATGAAGGGAGAGAAGGGCTATGGCTTCTCGCCGGGTGACGAACATGTGAGTAAGGATTCGAGCCAGACTCTTACCGGTTATGAGTTGGCATTCCACGAAGTGGCTTATAATAATCCGGGTACGGGCTTTATCCAGTCCAACTCATGGACTGCGGTGTCGGGCAAGTCTGTGGGCGAATCACACCAGATGTCGGATAGCTATGTCGCCAGCCGAAATGTTGCCGAGATGGGATATATGTTCCGTGTACAGGAGCATCCCGGATATGTTGCTGTCGGCACGGCCACCGAGGATAGAGGCATTCTGCAAACTCCGCTTTTCAAGAGCTGTAAGACAATATCGCATGCAAAACTCACGATTGATATGGCTCTGCAAGCTGGTTTTAATGGCGAGTTGCTGTTGGAGTTGATTAATGGAGGCGTGTTCGAGAGTGCGACACTCAATGGCAAGCCCATCGAACTAAAAGAGGATAATCTCTCCTACAGATATGAAACCGCTTTGTGTAAGCTTTTCAGAGATGCTCTGATTATTCCCTCAAGTCAGACCGAACCGCAAGAGTGGAATCGCTTTGAGTTTATCGTAAATGGCATTACTGACGGTACGAAACTCTACATCTCCGACAACCTCTCGAATAAGGGGGTTCACGGTATCTATATCGACCGTATCGAGGTGCGTGAAATCGAGGAGTGGGGCCGCAAGGATGGTACCGTGCGCGTGTTGCTGTGGAACATCCTGGCCGGTATGTGGTGCGATCAACACAACAACTACGACAACTTCGTGGAGTGGGTTAAGAAGTACGATCCCGACATCTGTATCTGGTGTGAGTCTGAGACAATCTACACCGATGATCCCAATCCTGAAACTATCTCCGATGCCTCGAAGAAGTTCTTGCCTTATGGATGGAGTGAGCTGGGCGCACGTTTTGGTCAGCCCTATGCTGCCGTGAGTGGTGACCGCGACAACTACCCGCAGACCGTGACCTCTAAATTCCCGATTACCACCGTGCAGAGGATTACCGATACCGACCAGAAGGGTAAGCCCATCTCGCACGGCGCAGGACACTTTACCATAGATATCAACGGCAAGAAACTCAATATCGTCACGCTGCATATGTGGCCGATGGCCTACTATTTCGGTACGAATACATCGAATACCGAAGGAGATCTGTACCGCGAACTTGAGATGAAGTATATCGTCCAACAGACCATCAATAATCCGACCTATGCCGGGGAGGAGAATTGGTTGCTGGCGGGCGATACCAACTCCCACTCACCGCTGGATGCGTGGTACTATGGTTATGAGGATGGTGCTCCCGAGTTGCTCACTCACAATGTGATACGTAAGAATACCAACCTCAAGGATGTTATCGGCGACCGCTACCCGAGTAACTACTTTATGGAGACCTATCCCACCCACAATCGTATCGATTTTATCTATCTCTCGCCGGCAATGTTCGACTATGTCGATAACTCGATAGTGTTGATTGACGAGTGGTGCCGTCCGCGCAAGAATGGCAACTCGAAGAATTGGTACGCGCCGGCAGATCATCGCCCCGTGCTGGTGGATTTTGTTATCAAGTAGGGAATTGACCCCAAAGCCGATTTGTCGATTACGATATTTTGTGTAATTTTGTCGCAACATAGGGTGTAACCTATGTGCAAACATAATCGAAACAACTAACTTAATTACGATTTTTTTGATATGAAATTTACGAAAAAACTTTTTGCGATGTTGGCTCTGATGCCGCTCTTCGCATTGTTTGTGGCCTGCGGCGATGATCCGACAACCGGTGATGATCCGAATGGTGATCCGACAGAACAACCCGGTGATAAGCCCACTGAGGAAGAGGAGAAGTATGAGGATATCAAGGTTGTGGATGGCAAGGTGCGCTTCTACCTCCGCGAGAAGAGCAACTCGACCCGTACTGCGACCAATATGACTGCCCGCGATTGGGCAAAGTCGAAGGTCGTGATGAATGGCACAA
>JBGUTM010000064.1:0-5423 GCA_045133075.1 Alistipes sp.
GAGTATTTCAGACTTAAATACAAGTGAAAAATGCGGGCAAACACCCGCATTTATGTACTAATTTTGACCAATAAGCGAAAACCGCCCCGATTTTATGTACTATTTTGACCAATAAGCCATTATTAGCCCCTTAACGAACAAGTTCGCAGGGGCTAAAACAAAAAAAGCATCGAACTAAAGTTCGATGCCCTTTTGAATGTTGTAGCGGGAGAGAGACTTGAACTCTCGACCTCATGATTATGAATCATGCGCTCTAACCAGCTGAGCTATCCCGCCATTGCCTTAAAAGCGAGTGCAAAGATAAGCGAAAATTTCTATCGTGCAAAATCTTTTTGATTTTTTTTCAAAATTTATTCTCTTTATACCTCCGCCACAAACCCAAATGGCACCGCTTTTGACCCTAAACATACCAAAAAAGAGAATGCATCAACCTCCAAAACAGAGCCATTTTGTCATAACCTTCGTAGGTATTGCCACCCTTATTGCCGCTGTGGCTCTGCTCGTTGCGATATCTTACGAAATAATATGGGGCAACCGCAACTACTTATCACAAGGGTATATAACCCTGCAGCTTATCGTCTGCATCATATTCCTACTCGACTTCACCGTCCGAATCTCCACCGAAGAGCACAAATGGTACTTTCTGCGCCACAACACGCTCTTCCTACTACTATCAATTCCATACCTCAACATCATCCATTGGCTCGGCATCCTGCCCGCACGAGAGTGGACCTGGGCACTGATGACTATACCCATTCTGCGAATGTTGCTGGCCATATACCTCCTAATACAATGGATCGCTGACGAGAGCATCAAAAGATTCTTTGCTGCCTACGCCTGCACCCTCCTGCTCTTTACCTATATCTCTGCCTTGATATTCTACGACTTCGAATTTGGGACCAATACAGAACTCACAGACTTTGGCGATGCGCTCTGGTGGGCATTTATGAATATGACCACCGTGGGCTCCACCATTACTCCGATAACCGCCATAGGCAAAACCCTGGCCGTATTGTTACCCCTGCTGGGAATGCTTATGTTGCCCCTCTTCACGGTCTACATCTCCAAACTCTTCACTCAAAAAGAAAAAGGTGGCGTCTGATTTCCAGACACCACCTCTCTATCACAAAGAGTATTGCTCTACTTCTTCTCCTTGAGCAGATCACGAATCTCGGTAAGCAGAACCTCCTCCTTCGAGGGTGCGGGAGCCGGTGCCGGTGCCGCAGGTTTTGCCTCCTCCTTCTTCATCAACTTATTCATCATCTTCACCATCATAAACACACAGAAGGCGAGGATGATAAAGTCGATGCACTGCTGGATAAATGCGCCGTAGTTCCAATAGATCGGAGCCGTCTCAGCAGCAGCCTCTGCCACAGCATCACCGCTACCGGCAACCACATTCACAACTGCATCACCGGCCTTCGAAATTGCATTACGAACAGCCGACAAATCGACCTTCAGATCCGAGAAATCTGTGTTGCCCATAAGGGCACTGATGGGAGGCATCAGGATATCGTTCACCAACGAGGTAACAATCTTACCGAAAGCTCCACCGATAATCACACCGACAGCCATATCCATCACATTACCCTTGATGGCAAAGGCCTTAAACTCTTTCAAAAATCCCATAATATGTCTCTTCTTTAATTTAAGTTTATACAATTAAGTTACTGAATCACAACCATCGGAGCATCGCTCTGCACATTATCGCCCTCGGCAACGAGCACCTCGACAACCGTACCGGCCCAATCCGTGCTAATCGAGTTCTCCATCTTCATAGCCTCGAGAACAACCACCTCCTGGCCTGCCGACACCTTATCGCCGACCTTGACCTTCAGTGCAATCACTCGACCCGGCAGGGGAGCACTCACAGCATTCTTGGGACCCGCAGCTACCGGTGCAGCCTCCGCAGCGGGAGCCGGTGCAGCCTTCGGAGCATCGGCCTCGGCAACAATCTCAATCATCGCGCTATCACTCTGCACGTTATCGCCCTCCTTAACCAGAATCTGCTTCACAACACCCGAGAAATCCGAGGTAATCGAGTTCTCCATCTTCATAGCCTCCAAAACCATAACCTCCTGGCCGGCCGACACCTTATCGCCAACCTTAACCTTAATCGAGATTACACGGCCCGGAAGCGGAGCGTTGATTACATTGCCCGTAACGGCTACCTTCTCCTCAACCTTTGCCTCAGCTGCAGGAGCCTCAGCTGCAGGAGCCTCAGCGGGCTTCTGTGCCTGGTAAGCCTTAACCTTGGTGTTGGTCAGGAAGGTCTTCGCCACCATCGGGAACAACTCGAGTAGCAGCACCTCCTTCTCGTTGGCTGCCAGCTTCACACCACCGGCCTCAGCAAGCTCGGGGTTAGGCTGCATCTGATATTTCGAGGTGTCGTAGGGAGTCTCCTCGCGCACACCGCAAATCTTAAATCGGAATTCGGGGTCGATCTTTACGGGAGTGTGGCCATACTCACCCTTCACCAAGCTCACAAACTGCGCACTCTTGGTGGTATACATCGGACGACCGGCCTTTTCATCCATAGCACAGCTAACCGCCTGAGCACCCACAATCTGTGAGGTGGGTGTTACCAAAGGAGGCAGACCTGCGCTCAAACGTACCGAGGGGATAAGCTCCATAGCACGGGGCAGAATATCCTCAGCCTTGAGTTGCTGAAGCTGTGCCACCATATTCGAATACATACCACCAGGAATCTCAGCCTTCTGCACCAACTCGTTCGGTGCGGGGAATCCGAAGTAAGCCTCGATCTTCTGCGCAGCATCGAGCAGAGTCTCGAAGTCATCCTTCGCCGCCGCAGCCACGGCACGGTCGAGTTGAGCCTCAACCTCTGCAGGTGTTGCATCCACAACGGGGTTAAATGGCTTCGGAGCGGGCTTGTCGGCACCAAACACCGAAGTATTGAGCTCGGTGCGGATACCCTTCAGCTGCTCGTTAATCTTCGCCACGGCCTCCATATTGACACCCAAGTCGATGCCGAGTTTCTGGCAGAAGAGGTATACAAGCTCCAAAGCAGGTGCACCCGTACCGCCACCAAACCACCAGCAGTTGGTATCGACAACATCAACGCCCGCAGCGATTGCGGCATATACCGATGCCAAACCATAACCCGGAGTACAGTGGGTGTGGAAATCCACGGGGATACCCGTAGCAGCCTTAAGCTTCTTAACCAGTGCGCTAACTCGCTGCGGCGGAATGAGGCCCGACATATCCTTGATGGTAATCATATCGGCACCCAGAGCCGCGAGTTGCTTAGCCTTATCCACGAAATAGTCATCCGTAAACACAGGTGCAGGATTTTTCTTGCCCTTGAGCTTATCCCACAATGAGAGCTTCGGATACTTAGGGTCTACGGTGTAGCATACCGCGCAATCAGCGATACCGCCATACTTCTTCACATATTTAATAGTAGACTTCACGTTATCCACGTCATTCAGACAGTCGAAGATACGCATAATGCCCAGACCGCTCTCGATAGAGTTGCGGCAGAAGCCGTCAATAATCTCGTCTGTATAGGGAGCATAACCGAAGAGGTTACGTCCGCGCGAGAGAGCAGTCAGCTTCGACACATCACCCACAGCCTTGTGGATAGTCTCAAGACGTGTCCATGGATTCTCGCCCAGGTAGCGCATCACCGAGTCGGGCACTGCACCGCCCCAGACCTCCATAGCGTAGAAGCCTGCATCTTTGTAATAGGGCAGACACTTGTCGATCTGCTCCTGATTCATACGGGTTGCGAAGGACGACTGCTGTCCGTCTCGCAAGGTCAAATCCCTGATTTTAAGAACTTTTGCCATATTTCAAAATTTTAAGGTGTTAGCTAAATAACAATCGTTTCCGTAATCGTAATAACAAATATACAAAATAAAATCTAATTATCATCAATTAGGCCACATTTTTTATACCTTTGCCTTTGATAATTGATAATTGATAATTGGCAATTGATAGTCAGGGTAGCTGCGGTGTACGTTGATTAACCGAATTGTCCAAACACCCGATACAAAAGTCATCAAACAGCTCAAAACAATAGCAATGCCTATCGGAATGGTTGTAGGAGCTCTGCTCTGCCGTCCGATAACGACACTCGAGGAGTGGTCGCAGGGGTGGATTATGCCCGTACTGATATTTGCAATGCTACTGCTGACCTACTGCAAGGTCGATATACGCCGTATGCGTCTTGGGTGGCTACATCTGTGGTTACTACTGATTCAATTCGCCGGCAGCGTGGGAATCTATCTTGCGATGGCTCCACTGGGCGAGGTTGTGGCACAGGGTGCAATGATGTGTGTGCTGGCTCCGATTGCTATGGCGGCAGTAGTTATAGGCGGTATGCTCGGTGCCAACACCGAGTCAATGACGGCATTTTCGTTACTCTGCAACCTCACCACCGCACTGGTTGCGCCCGCCATTCTCCACTTTGCAGGCGGTGAGGGGTGTACCTTTGCCGAGATTATGGGTAGGGTAGCACCACTGCTTATTCTCCCCTTTGTGGTGGGTCAGCTATGCCGATATGTCCTAAAGCCCGTAGCACGATGGGCCGAAGATCACAAGAATACTACATTTTATATATGGCTGGTGTCGCTGATTATCATCATCGGCCGCACCACGGCCTTCGTTATTGACCAGACGGCCGAAAATTTTGGGGCCGAGCTGATTATGGCCGGCATCTCACTTGTAATATGTCTTGTGCAGTTCTGTGTGGGTCGATGGCTTGGCGGCAGGTCGGGTGATGCCGTGGCGGGAGGGCAATCCCTCGGACAGAAGAATACGGTGCTGGCGATATGGATGGCACAGTCGTTCCTCAATCCGCTATCGTCTGTAGCCCCTACGGCCTACATTCTATGGCAAAATATGGTCAATTCGTGGCAACTCTACCGCAAGGAGCGCAATAGCCAATATCAAAAAGAAAATAAATTAAGTGAATAGTTAAATTTATCCGCCAGACAATTTGGTTATTCGGGTGGTTATCACTACCTTTGTTCCAAATGTGGAGAAAAATCCCCTCCCCGATTTCTCGGGGAGGGGATTTAGTTTATTGACACATAGCAACTCGCAAGGGTAAATTACTAAACTCCAATAAGGCAGATGACGTAAGAGCCTTGTTCCCATTTACAAGAAATCGTATAACAAGAACTATTTTGAAGCTGCTCGCAGGCCGAAAGACCGGAGCATACTAACGTATGTGAGGATTTTTCGGCCAAGGCAGATGCCGGAAGAGCCTTGTTCCTGTTTACAAGAAATCGTATCACAAGAGCTATTTTGAAGCTGCTCGCAGGCCGAAAGACCGGAGCATACTAACGTATGTGAGGATTTTTCGGCCAAGGCAGATGCCGAAAGAGCCTTGTTAGACGATTTCTCCCTATTTTTTGAATATAAAGAAGACCGCCAATACCAGACATGCAAAACCTGCA
>JBGUTM010000065.1:0-2583 GCA_045133075.1 Alistipes sp.
CGTTTTTGAGCCTTGGTCGCACGGTCTATTTCGCGTTGCCATTCGGTGTAACCCCAGCGATGTGCCGACTCGACAATCTCCGAATCCCATACCGAGTGTAACTTCTGCGACTTGCCAAAGTAGCGCACCTTAACACCGTTACCTCCGCGATCGGTCAATCGACCCGCGTGCATCGGGCAGTGCATATCACCCACCAGATGAATCAACATTCTCAGGTTAAGGCTCTCCTCCTCGGCCGAAAGGGTCCCCGAAGAGAGTTTCGCAACAATCTCATTCACGGCCTGCACCACATCACCCTTCTCATTGCGGGGCTGTGTAGCGTAACTCTTGCCCTCATCGACATTGGCATAATGCCACGTCTTGGTATAGGCATACTCAGGCGTATGGCTCGCGCCGTCCAACCAATTGGCATAATATACGGGTGAATGTCCCTCGAGTGCCGCCACTACCCTCTTGTAGGCACGAGGCGTTAGGTTACACTCGGCGATATAGGCCACGATGTCGTGTCCCTTCTGCCCCCAGCCAAATGATTCGAGCGTTGCAAAAAGCACAAATACTAATACAACCAATCGCTTCATAATCAAAACACAAGCCTTTAATATCAATTAAATTTATTGATTCATCGTTGCCAGGAACTCGGCATTGGTCTCGGTAAGACCCATCTGCTTCTGGAGGAACTCCATAGCCTCCACAGTGGTCATATCCGAGAGGTGCTTACGCAGAATCCAGGTGCGATTCATCACCTCACGAGCCAAGAGCAGATCCTCGCGGCGAGTACCCGAAGCGATAACATCCACAGCCGGATAGACTCTCTTATTGGCCAATCGGCGGTCGAGCTGCAACTCCATATTACCCGTACCCTTGAACTCCTCGAAGATAACCTCATCCATCTTCGAGCCGGTGTCGATAAGAGCGGTTGCGATGATGGTGAGTGAGCCCTTCTCCTCGGTATTTCGCGCTGCACCAAAGAATCTCTTGGGCTTGTGCAATGCATTTGCATCGACACCTCCCGAGAGCACCTTACCCGATGCGGGCTGTACCGAGTTGTAGGCGCGAGCCAGACGTGTAATCGAGTCGAGGAAGATGACTACATCGTGTCCGCACTCGACCATACGCTTCGCCTTCTCGAGCACCATCTCGGCAACCTTGACGTGGCGCGAGGCCTGCTCATCGAATGTAGAAGCGACAACCTCGGCCTTGGCGTGGCGGGCCATCTCGGTAACCTCCTCGGGACGCTCATCAATGAGCAACACGATGATATAGGCTTCGGGGTGGTTGTCGGCGATGGCATTCACCAACGACTGCATAAGCATCGTCTTACCGGTCTTGGGCTGTGCCACAATCAGTGCACGCTGACCCTTGCCTATGGGCGAGAAAAGGTCTACGATACGATTCGAGAGGCTGTTATGTCCGTTACCCGTCAGGCAGAACTTCTCACTCGGGAAGAGGGGTGTCATAAACTCAAACTGTACACGGTCACGCACCAGGTCGGGAGCCAAACCGTTGATTTCATTCACCTTGACCAGCGGGAAATACTTCTCACCCTCCTTCGGCGGACGAATAACACCACTCACCGTGTCACCCGACTTAAGTCCGAAGAGTTTAATCTGCGAAGGCGAAACATATATATCATCGGGAGAATTCAGATAGTTATAGTCAGCCGAGCGGAGAAATCCGTAACCATCAGGGATAATCTCAAGGACACCCTCGCCCACCACCTCGGCGGTGAAATCATCCTTGGTGATAAGTTCCTCCTTGGGTTGGGGCTCGTTGTTGTGGTGCGCATTGCGCTTACCCCTCTCAACACGTGGATGTTTCTCACCCACAGACATCAGCGTAGGCTCCTCGGCACCCTCGGATGCAGGATCACCCGGTTGCTCGGTTGCCACTGTCGGCTCAGCAACGGCACTCATCTCCGCCACCGGCTGTGCACTCTTCGGCTTACGCCCACGGCGTTTTGGTGCCGGAGCAACCTCCTCGGCAACCTCGGCAGGCGCACTCTCAGCGGGTGCAACCGTCTCCGATTCTTGGGGTTGAGCCGAAATCGGCTCTATCGGCTCACTCTTCGATGCAGGTGTACTCTTCGGCTCATCTGCCACAACCTCCTGCGGTGCCATAGCCTCACCCTCAACCTTCACACTGCTCATACGCGGACGGCGACCGCGGCGTTTAGGCTCGGCTGCTACTATCTCTTCTGCCGCGGGCTCGGCAGGGGCTTTAGGTTCTGCCATACCTACGGATGCGACCTCAACGATTCTGTTCATCAACTCCTTCTTACGGAGCGTAGTGTCGGTGATACCCAACACCTTTGCAATTTCGCGCAATTCGGCAAGTGATTTGCCCTCAAGCGCACTCATATCCTGCATATGTCTAAAAAATTTATTGTACTCTTGATTTATCTTGGAGCGGACGCCCCAACTACGACTTTTCAGGTACAAAGATAGTGCAATTTTTGAGATTGCACAATTTTCGGGCGTTTTTTCGGTGATGGCATACATATATACTATTACAACATCTACTCTTAAAAAACAACGAACGACCAAAATTGGTCGCTCGTCATCCAAACAAGAGCGGGAAACGGGG
>JBGUTM010000066.1:0-2378 GCA_045133075.1 Alistipes sp.
CAATCTTAAGTGAGACCCTTGATGTTTCGGTATCATATATCAGATTGTCCGCTCCGAGTGCGATATCCTTACCATTGATCTTCGCCTCTTTGATTATGCCACCGTAGATTGCCGATAGCTCAATGCCGCCGTGGTAAAGGCCCTGCAAAGCAAAGCGAATATTTACCTTAATATCGCTAATTCCCGTTAGCTTAGCCATTGTTGATGGTCTCAATACGCCTCGAGAAGTGGTAATTTCCGTACCCGAGCCGATATAGCCGGGATGCTCCTGAATACGATACATATAGAGCCAATCGCCAATGTTTCGACTCTTGACATAGCTCTCCGAGAGTTGATGCACTTCGCTCACGCACTTGGCCGATACGTCATTCCACGAGTTTGGTTGAACAAAGCCCGTTCCTGGGTTGTCGTAGGGCACCTCCGCGAAGGCATCTTCATAGCCCGTAAGTTCGGTGCCCGAGGAGAGTGTCATCTTCTCGGATGTAGGCGAAAAACCGTAACCCTCAGCCCCCTTCATTACATCTCCACCCCAGACAAAGTTGTCAAAACCCTCATAGAAGATAAGATCGTCTTCGCTCTTGTAATTTGCCTTCACTATGTGAATATCACCCGCTGCCAATATCAATGGTTCGGTGGTGAGAAACATTGCACCGTGATCCGAGTCGCAAATAGAGATTTTCAGACCCTCGGGGTACTCTCCGGAAGCCACCATAAGGCGGAAACTGGTGGTTTTAGAGTCGGAGAGTTGGATAAAATCACCTTTGTTGGTGCAGTTTAACGCGACAAACGACATTCCCCTCTTAACCGAGAAACCGCCATTCTCTGCCGAATAGGCAACAACTCCCGCAAGTGATTTATCATCAGTAGTTTCTACCTTCACTGATGAGATTTTGTCCGATCCCCTCAACTTGACCAAAATCATCGTGAAGCCATCGTTGAAGATCAACTTATTTCCGTTCTCCTTGGTGTAGGAGGCAAACATCGGGAACGACTTGATATTCGAAACTGCCAAATGGTGAATTTGCGAGTGAGGCAACATTATATCATTGCGATTTTCGCCGAACCACTTGGCCGAGTTGGTGGTCACGAGCATTGCCTCATACTTGTCGGCCTTTTCTACCTCAATGTAGGGGCGGGGAGTCTGCTCGTCAGACATATTGATTGCGTAGCTCTTGCCATTCATTTCGACCTTTGATTTTGCCCAATAGCGTGCCGTCATCCCCGCTGCCGTGCGGGTCGCATCTGCCTTTTCGGAGAGGTAGAAACGTACCTTACCATCGACAACCTTAATATCCTCGTAATCCTCAATCTGATCACCGGAATTGTTGCTGATACCACCATTTTCACTGTCGCCAACGGGCGCACATGCTATAATAAACAGAGCTGTTACTGCGAATAGAAGAGGTCTTTTTTTCATTTTTTTGTTGTCATCATCCATTACAAAGGTAAAACTTTATTTGCTCTAAAGCAAAATTTGACGAAGGAGCTTCTATTATAAATTATTTTTATATATTTGTGGTGTGTAATAAGCAAAATCGTTATGACTATAATCCAACTTGAGTATCTGTTGGCAGTTGCCAACTGTGGTAGTTTTTCGATGGCGGCGGAGCACTGCTTCGTTACGCAACCTTCGCTCTCGATGCAGATTAAGGCTCTTGAAGAGGAGCTGGGTGTGGTATTGCTCGACCGCTCGAAGAAACCCGTAATTCCGACCGAGGCAGGCGAGGCTGTGCTGGAGCAGGTGCGCGAAACGCTGAAGGAGTATAACTCTATCCGTGAGGTTGTTGCTGAGATGAAGGGAGAGATTTCGGGTAAGTTGCGTCTCGGCGTTATCCCCACCATTGCGCCCTATCTTCTCCACAAGTTTATCCCCGAATTTGTGAGGCGATATCCCCACGTAGAACTCGAGATACGCGAGATGGTTACGGCCGACATAATCGAGGCTCTGCGCAAGGATCGTATTGATGCCGCCATTGTGGCGAGTGGTACCTGTCCCGAGGGTATTGTCGAGCACGATATGTTCAGCGACCGCTTCTACCTCTATGTCTCAACCTCGAATCCACTCTTTGAGCGTTCGAACGTGCGCATCGAGGATATAGATATGAATGACCTGATTCTGCTCTCGCCGGGCAACTGTATGCGTGACCAAATTCTCGAGTTGTGTCAGGCTCGCCGTGAGACGGTGTCGAACTACAGCTTTGAGTCTGGAACGATTGATACGCTGATGCGTCTGGTGGATTGTACCAACAATGTGACCATCATCCCCGAGATGGCGTTGGAGTATATCCCTGCCGAGCGTAAGGAGCAGGTGAAGATGCTGGCCAAGGGCGCGACCTCACGTAAGATTGCTGTGGCGGTGCGCCGCACCTACGTCAAGA
>JBGUTM010000067.1:0-1551 GCA_045133075.1 Alistipes sp.
AACCAAGAGCGATGCGGTCACTCTCCGACTGCGTACCTACACTCTGTTGCGCAAAATCCTTATAGGATTTATCCTTATCTCACTCCTGAATTTCATCTTTTCGCAGTTCTTCTACACCCCAAAGAGCTACGCAATTCTGCGCAATAACCGCGAACTGGTACTCAAGTACGAACTGCTCAACGACAAAATTCGTGTGGCACAACGCCGGCTTGACGAGATCCGCCACCGCGATAACCACGTCTATCGCGCACTCTTCTCTTCCGACACAATAGCCATCACGGCAGAACCTTATCCCGCATCGAAATATGCCCACCTCGGAGGCGATGAATACTCTACGCTGATGACCTCAACGTGGCAATCAATGGATGCTTTGGCACAGCAGATTTACCTTCAATCGGTATCGTTTGACGAGCTACAAATCCTGGCCAAAAACAAGGAGAACCTCTCCTCGGCTATCCCCGCAATATGGCCCATCGACCGACTGCAGCTCAAGGCATTATACTCGTTCGGTATGCGTTTCCATCCCATCTACAAACGCCGCAAATTCCACAAAGGCGTGGATATGGCTTGTGCCAAGGGTGTGCCGGTATACGCCTCGGGTGATGCTATAGTCGAGAACACCGACATCGGTCGCCGCCGCGTGGGTTATGGCAAGCAGGTGCTGCTCAACCACGAGTTCGGATACAAGACCCGTTACGCCCACCTCAACGAGATACTTGTCGAGGAGGGCCAAAAGGTTAAGCGCGGACAGCTGATAGGCACCGTAGGCAACACGGGCGGAAGTACCGGCCCACACCTCCACTACGAGGTGATATATATGGGCAAGGTGGTCAATCCGGTGAACTACTTCAATAAGGATATGACGCGCGATGAGTATCGCCGTCTGATGGACGAGATGAAAGATACCGATTTGGAGGTTGAGTAAAATGGAGGCATAATTCATAATTCATATTCGACACTGACGGATATATCAAATTTGTGAGAAAGAGCGAGAAAACTTTAGATTATGAAACCTGCAACGAATAAAACCGAGCAACTGATGCGCCGCCGGGCAAGACGACAACGTGCAATACGCATATTGTCGCAATCGTTGGTGTGGCTTGGTGTTGCCGTAATCTACTATATCGGATTCTCGCTCTTCTTCGACACGCCGGCCGAGTATCAGCTCAAGCACTCGACAGATGCTCTGCGCGAGCAGTATGACCGTCTTTCGGCTCGCTACGACTCGCTCGAGATGGTGCTCGACAACGTGGCCGAACGCGACCGCAACGTCTTCAACATCCTCTTCGAATCGATCCCCTACAAGTTAGACGCCGAGTTTGGCGAGGAGCGTTTGGCCCTGCAGGAGAAGATGCTCTCGAAGAGTAGCCGCCGCCTCACCACCGAACTCGCTGCCGGCGTGGATGCGCTCGAGCTGCGAATGTCGCAACTCGAAGGCTCTTATCTGCGTCTGCAAGACGATATCGACCAGGTAGGCAAGGGTCTGAATAACATCCCCTCGATTCAGCCCGTGATAAATCACCATCTCACGCTGCTCACTGCCGGTTATGG
>JBGUTM010000068.1:0-6027 GCA_045133075.1 Alistipes sp.
TGTGCAGGGTGAGCTCGGGGCAGTGATCGGCGGCGGGCGATACCATACCGCCAACGTGTAGAACGTAGTCGGCACCCTCCACGGCGCGTAATACATCGTTGTAGTTGCGCAGGTCTCCCCAGACTATGCGGATGTTGTTCAGCGAGGTATAGGGCTGTAATTTGCGTCTATTTGTGTAGGTATTGCGAACGAAGAGCGTAAGGTCGAACTGCTCGCTACGAGAGGCGAGTTCGCGTAGTCCTGCCATACCCATCGTTCCGGTTGCTCCGGTAAGTAAAACTCTCTTCCTTGTCATTTAGTTTGGGGTTACTGTCTGGGCAAAGGTAGTAGGATTGAGAGTTTGTTGCAAATTTTTGGTGGGTTTTTGTTGGTGGGGGATGGGTGGTTGAGATTTAGGGAGGCTAATGGGGATTTGTGTAGACATTTCTGCCATCTCTAATCTCCCTAATAACCCGCACAAAAAACTGCTCCCAAGTTTGAGAGCAGCCTGTTTATTGTCCACTTCCGCTATGCTATCAATGGCTTGACCACACCGAATAGCAGCCACGCTACCAGCAGCGTGAAGCAGATGTTGAAAACCTGTGCCGAGAGGAACGAGAATAGGATTTTGCGATTCTCTCGCGAGATGATGTCCTTCAGGCGAGTGTCCATACCTATACATACAAACGCCAGCGAGAAGAAGAGGGTCGAGAGAGTCTTCGCAAACGATGTCTCCATCAGCTTGCCCTTGGCGTTGAGGGTGAACATATCGGCCTCCTTGAGTAGTGAGAATATGAGTGAGGCTGCGACAAATGCCAGGATGAACTTTGGGAACTTGTCCCATACTATCTTCAGCGAGGGACGTTGGGAAGTGCCGCCCTCACCCTTGGTCGATAGGTAGAGTGCGATGAAGAATGCTACCACACCGATAAGCACATTCTGTGTAGCCTTCACTACGATAGCTGTGCGGTTGGCGATCTCGCCTGCCATCTCGGAGGATGCAGCCACGCCGCTGGTGGTGTCGATGGTGCCGCCAATCCATGCTCCGGCAATCTCTTGTTGGGTTATCGGGTCGTTCGAGAGCAGTGGAACAATCATATTGGCCAACCACGGCATCAGGTAGATCATCGGAACAACGATAATGAGCACCACCGAGACGATGTACGAGAGGCTCTTCTTATCGGTGCCGGCCACGCCTGCGGCGGTGATGCAGGCCGATACGCCACAGATGGTTACGCCACTCGAGAGGGTCATTGCCGTAGCTCGCTCGACCTTGAATAGTTTGCGAGAGATGAGGTATGCGAAAAACCATACCACCGTCACGACCACGCAGGCCTGCAACAGACCCACGGCACCCGACTTGAGCACATCACTGATCATAATGGTTGCGCCGAGGCAGACCACGCCCGTCTTGATGAAAAATTCGCCCTGAATGGCGGGCTTGAGCCACTCGGGGATGTGGAGACAGTTGCGGATGATGAGGCCGAAGATTACCGAGAAGAATACGGGCTCCAGGCCGAGTTCGCTCTTGATGTAGGGGTTGCTGCCGACCCACATCGCAAGTGCGGCGATAGCAAAAATTACCACAAACGAACGTAGAATACCCCTCAAAGGTCGCTCTAAAAGCCGGTTGCCGACATAGAGGGTTGCTATGGCGATTGCGAAGAGCTGAACGATGTCGAGCCAGGCCTTAGAGGTGGTGAGGTATGTCGGAATTTTGGGGCCGCCATTCATAAACGAGGCGCAGCCGGCAAGAATGAGTAGCGGAATGCTTAAAAAGGTTACGACCCAATCTTCGGTCTTGAGACTTTGAGTAAGTGTTTTCATATCTCTTTGTTTTTGGTTTTGCTTTGATATTCAGTTGCTTGCATTTATAGTCTGGGTGCGACTGAACTCTAAAGCAAAGGTAGGGTTTTGTCCCTTTTGGGAGTTAAGTATTTGTACGTAAAAATAGTACAAATAGGCCTGTTTCTGGGTGGAGGTGGCAATCGTCAGGGGCAGAGTTATCTCTTTTTTAGAAATAAGGTAATAATAATTTGTTATATCTGCGGAAAATTGTTACCTTTGTGCCCCAAATTGAGCCGAAATGCAGCTTTTTAAGAACGTAATTGGCACGATTTGAGGACGCTGACGGCTTGATTTAAGGGCTCGATGCAGGATTGAAGAGAGGAAAATCAGAGTAAAACAAACATATAATTATGAAGATCGTTAGAGAACAAAAAGAGTTGCACGCATCGCTTATCCGCGTTGTGGTTGATGAAAAGGATTATGGTGAGGCAGTCGAGAAGACCCTCCGTGAGTACAAGCGCAAGGCTAACATCCCCGGCTTCCGCCCGGGTATGGTGCCGATGGGTATCGTGAAGAAGATGTACGGCAAGGGCGTAGTAGCCGAGGAGGCTTATCGTCTGGCTTCGCACTCGGCTTTTGACTACCTCCAGAAGGAGAATATCGACTACGTTGGTGACGTTATCCCCGCAGAGGAGCAGGGCGATTTCGACTTCGAGAACAATACCGAGCACGAGTTCGTATTCGAGATTGGTGAGGCTCCCGCAGTAAACCTCGACCTCTCGGCTAAGGATAAGATTACCTACAACCGCATCAAGGTCGATAAGAAGATGCACAACGACTTCAAGGATAACTACCTCCGCCGTTTCGGTCGTCTGGTAGATGTTGAGAAGGTTAAGAAGGATGAGGCTCTGAACGTAACCCTCGACAATGGCGATATGCGCATCGAGGAGGCTTACGTAGGTCTTATCTCGATGACCGATGAGGAGCGCAAGCCCTTTATCGGTAAGAAGGTAGGCTTCAAGACCACCGTAAATGTGAACGAGCTCTACAAGAACCCCGCACAGCGTGCTTCGATCCTTGGTGTTAAGGAGGAGGAGTTGGAGGGAATCAACCCCGAGTTCTCGCTCGAGATTACTCAGATTCGTCAGTTCGCTAACCCCGAGCTCAATGAGGAGTTCTTCAAGATGGCATTCCCCGCAGGTGATGTGGTAAACGAGGAGCAACTCGATGCTTTCGTTGATGCCGAGATCGAGAAGGAGCTTTCGCACGAGAGCGACTACCTCTTCACTCTCCAGCTGCGCAACTACCTCCTTGAGAAAGCACAACTCGAGATGCCGACCGAGTTCCTCAAGCGTTGGTTGTATGTAATCAACGAGGGTAAGTTCACCATGGAGGATATCGAGAAGGATTTCGATGGCTTTGTTAAGATGTTCTCGTGGAACTACATCCAGAAGCACTTCATCCAGAGCCTTGAACTTAACGTGACTGCCGAGGAGGCTGCCGAGGAGGCTAAGGTATTTGCAGCTGCTCAGTTTGCTCAGTACGGTATGCCTTCGGCTCCCGCAGAGATGGTTGAGAACTTCGCAAAGCAGATTCTCGAGAATAAGGAGCAGTCGCAGAAGATCTACGAGAAGCTCTATGAGCAGAAGGTTGTAGAGGCTGTGAAGGCTAAGATTAAGGTTACGGAGAAGAAGGTGTCGGCAGAGGACTTCGCGGCACTCGCAAAGGAGATTTAGTCCTTTCCGTAGAAAAATAGAGAAGAAAACTCTGCGGGTGGATTCCCTCGCAGAGTTTTTGTTATAAGGACTGCGATGAAAGTGGTCTGAAACCAAAAAATGCAAGAAAAATATGTCAGAGTTTGAAAAATTCGCCAAAGGTCACGTGGGATTGAGCTCCCTCACCCTTCACGACTATATCTCCACGCAGTCGGCATACGTCTCGCCTACGATTATCGAGGAGCGACAACTCAACGTGGCAACGATGGATGTATTCTCGCGCCTGATGATGGATCGTATCATCTTCCTCGGAGCACCCATCAATGACGATGTGGCCAACATTATCCAGGCACAGCTGCTCTTCCTCGAGTCGGTGGATCCCGATAAGGATGTGCAGATATATATCAACTCGCCCGGAGGTTCGGTCTCGGCCGGCCTGGGTATCTATGATACGATGCAGCTTGTTAATTGCGATGTTGCCACCATCTGTACGGGTATGGCAGCATCTATGGGAGCTGTTCTGCTTACGGCTGGTGCTGCGGGCAAGCGTTCGGCACTGCCTCACTCGAGGGTTATGATTCACCAACCTCTGGGTGGCGTCAGCGGCCAGGCTTCGGATATCGAGATTACGGCTCGCGAGATTGCCCGTACCAAGCGAGAGCTCTATGAGATTCTCTCGGAGCACTCGGGTGTGGATATTAAGAAGATTGAGCGTGATGCCGACCGTGACTATTGGCTCACGGCTGCCGAGGCAAAGGAGTATGGCCTTATTGATGAAGTTTTAACCAAAAGAACGAAGTAACGATGGCAGATAAAAGAAATGGTCGCGGAGGAGGTGGCTCGCGTGAGAATGAGTGTTGCGACTTCTGTGGCTCGCGCCGTAGCGATGTGGGGCTGTTGCTGACCAGCAGCGACCATCGCCTCAATATATGTGACCGCTGTATTGCCGAGGCTCACAAGATGCTCGTTGCCGGTGGCGTAATCAAGGGCGATACCCGCCGTACGGCAAGCGTAGGTGGCGATATCTATAAGGCTCCGCAGTCGATGGACGAACTGCTTAAGCCGGTGCAGATTAAGGATTTCCTCGACCAATATGTCATTGGTCAGGATAGTGCCAAGAGATTTATCTCGGTGGCGGTGTACAACCACTATAAACGACTTATTTGTAGTCGCAACGGAGTGTCGGCGGACGAGGTCGAAATTGATAAGTCGAACATCCTGCTCGTAGGCTCTACGGGTACGGGTAAGACTTTGATTGCCAGGACTATCGCCAAACTGCTCAATGTGCCTTTTACCATTGTTGATGCCACGGTACTGACCGAGGCGGGATATGTGGGTGAGGATGTTGAGAGTATTCTCTCGCGTCTGTTGCAGGTTGCAGATTACAATCTCGAGGCGGCCGAGCGCGGTATTGTCTTTATTGACGAGATTGACAAGATTGCCCGCAAGAGCGACAATCCGAGCATCACGCGCGATGTCTCGGGTGAGGGTGTGCAGCAGGCTCTGCTCAAGATGTTGGAGGGAACGATTGTGAATGTGCCGCCGAAGGGTGGTCGCAAGCACCCTGATCAGGATTTTATTCACGTCAATACCAAAAATATCCTCTTTATCTGTGGTGGTGCATTCGATGGTATCGAGAAGAAGATCGCCCAGCGTCTGAATACTCGAGCTATGGGTTATGGCCGAGTGCAGGCCGATGTTATCGACCGCGGAAATCTGATGCAGTATGTTATGCCTCAAGATGTTAAATCGTTTGGACTGATTCCCGAGTTGGTGGGTCGTCTGCCGGTGCTGACCTATATGGAGCCTCTTTCGAGAGAGGCCCTGCGCTCGATTCTGACCGAGCCGAAGAATGCCATTGTCAAGCAGTACGAGCGTCTGTTCGAGATGGATGGCGTGAAGCTGGAGTTCGAGCCGGAGGTGCTGGACTACGTAGTCGATAAGGCTGTGGAGTATAAGCTCGGTGCGCGAGGTCTGCGTTCGATTTGCGAGGCGATAATGATGGATACGATGTTCGAGGTGCCGACATCGGGTAATCGTAAGTTTACGGTGACGCTCGACTATGCAAAACGCAAGGTCGAAAAGGCGAATTTTTCGGAATTTAGACAGGTTGTTTAGTTGGTTTTGAAAAAAAATGCTTATATTTACGATTCGAAAGAGAATAAAGTTAATTTCTATAACATATGGTAGCTGATAAATCCAAACTTCTCGCTGCTGCGAACAATATCCGAGTTCTGGCAGCATCAATGGTCGAAAAGGCAAAGTCGGGTCACCCCGGAGGTGCAATGGGTGGTGCAGACTTTATTAATCTGCTCTACGCCGAGTATCTGCGTTACGATCCCGAAGACCCCAATTATCCCTTCCGTGACCGTCTCTTCCTCGATCCCGGACATATGTCGCCGATGCTCTACTCGGTATTGGCTCTGACGGGCAAATACTCGATGGAGGATTTGGCTTCGTTCCGTCAGTGGGATAGCGTAACCCCGGGTCACCCCGAGGTGGATGTGTTGCGCGGCGTAGAGAATACCTCGGGCCCGCTGGGTCA
>JBGUTM010000069.1:0-2004 GCA_045133075.1 Alistipes sp.
AACCTTATAGGTGCCCTGACCCTGATTGGTCTGGTTGTCAATCGAGAACTGCTTATTCGATGCGGTGGCTGTGATGTTTGTGCCGTTGATATTCACACCGCACTCCTTAACCAAGGTGCTCGAGATGCCTGCATACGAGCAGTTACCCTCGAAGTAGATTGTGCCTGCATCCACCGAGTTCGCCTGCGTATTGCCCTGCTTGTAGAGCGTATACGAGGTGTAGACACTGCACATATCTACCGCTACGCCCTCGAATGTGGGGATGGCAAGTGTCGAAACCTCGCCGGCAACAAACTCCTTCTCCTTGCCGTAGCCCACGCTCTTAATCATCTGCTTGTCGCCTATGGTGACGGTCACCTTGTAACCCTTCGCCAGCGTCACCTCGGGCATATAGATATAGTGTATACCTACCGAGGGCGAGTTGAGTGTGATGCTTGATTTGCCTACGGGGTGTTGTATGGTGCCAGATGCGAAGTTGTAGGCATAGACGCCCGAGAGCGACTCTCCATTAACACTCTCGATAGTGACCTTATCGGCCGCAAAGCCGAGGTTAAGCTCCAGCAGTGCAGTCACGGGGCGGAAGCTCATCTTCACGTGGTGACGCTCGACATTCTCGTGCGAAGCCACCAGGTAGGGCTCGCTCGCACCCTCTCCGTTGTACTCGTGGGGCAGTACAAATGATACGGTCGAGCCGTTGAAGGGCATATTTGCGGGATAATAAGCGTAGTAGCTGTCTATGGCCTCGGGCTCGTAAATCTCCCCGCCGAAGCGTGCTGACTTGCGGTTATCCCCGAGCTCCCTGGTCGTGAAGGTAGCCTTCTCACCCGTACCGGCAACGTAGAGCCCGATATGGTCGTCAGCCTCCCACAACATATCGTAGATACTGCCGTTGTTGAACTCTATGCGCGTGTCTTCAAGTGAGTTTTTTGTCGCCGAAATAGATATCTCCACGCGGTTGCGTGCAGGCGTGGTGTCGAGGTCGCCCTCGAGTGAGTGCTCGGTACAACCAACGATTGTGAGGAGCGATAGTGTAATGATTGCTCTTGTTTTCATAGTTCCCATTCTTTACGCTTTAATCATCCATCGAATCATTGCCACCCGGGCCGTAGTCTGTGAGGTCGCCTCCGAGTGATTGGGCAAAGCCTCGCTCCATGGTTACGTGATGAATCTCCACTGAGGGAGCCAAGTAAATTCTAAATCTCTTTTTCTGCATATCTCTTCGTGTGTAAAATATATAACTCGAGCATTTTTTGTCGAGCCTTACAAAAGTATGAGATTGCTGATACTTGCGAAAATCAAATCAATGAGTAGCCTGTTAACATCAACCAACGATATGATTTTATCAATAAAAGGTTTGGAGTGGTGGGGCTTTTTGAGGAGGGGATTATTGAGGTGTTTTGGCTTATTTGGCCTGAGCGTAGAGGTGGTGATTTATATAAAAAAGATAAAATACCAAGAAAAGTGGCTTTGGTTTTGCAAATTAGAGAAATGTTTGTATATTTGCACTCCGAAACAGCGAGTTCTGTGGATAATGGTCCGATGGATGAGTGGTTTAGTCACCGGTCTGCAAAACCGTCTACAGCGGTTCGAATCCGCTTCGGACCTCAAAATCCTGCCTGACATTTTTGTCAGGCAGGATTTTTTTGCGGATTCTCGGTTACCTCCTCGTCTTATCCGCACCATCTGTGATGACTGCGGGACTCGGTCGGTGACGACAAGGCTGTGCCTTGACGTTCGAATCCGCTTCTGACCTCAAAATCAAGATTTCGACCAACGACTGATGCAAATCAGTCGTTTTTTTGTTTGAGTGCGCTTCGTGTGCCAACAACAACACACGCTCACTCGCTTTTGACGTCAGGTACCTAATTTGCACACAATCTCATAAATTACTATATTTGTGTATAGAAGAGAACAAAATGACAAAGACTATGAATAGTAATTTTATCTATGATATACCCGTGAAGGTATATTTCGGTGAGAACAAGCTCGGTCATCTGGGCGAGG
>JBGUTM010000070.1:0-5672 GCA_045133075.1 Alistipes sp.
CGTATTCCTTAACGCCTTGGCTCGCAAGGGTGTACACGTCGTAACGGTGAACGACTACCTGGCACGTCGTGACTCGGAGTGGATGGGCCCGATGTATGAGTTTCACGGTCTGTCGGTAGATTGTATCGACAAGCACCAGCCCAACTCGGAGGCTCGCCGCAAGGCTTATATGGCTGACATCACCTTCGGTACCAACAATGAATATGGTTTCGACTACTTGCGCGATAATATGGCATCTTCACCGGCCGACTTGGTGCAGCGCAAGCACCATTTCGCCATTGTCGATGAGGTCGATTCGGTATTGATTGACGATGCCCGTACCCCGCTCATCATCTCGGGTCCCGTACCCAAAGGTGAGGATCAGATGTTCGAGCAGTATCGACCCGCAATCGAGAATCTCTACTCGTTGCAGAAGAACTTTGTAACCAATCTGTTGGCCGAGTCGCGTAAACTTATTGCCGAAGGCAATAGCGAGCAGGGCGGAATACTCCTTCTGCGTGCACACAAGGGTCTGCCCAAGTACAAGCCGCTTATCAAGTTCCTCTCGGAGCAGGGAGTAAAAACCCTCTTGCAGAAGACCGAGAATGTCTATATGCAGGATAACAACCGCCGTATGCCCGAGATTACGGACGAGCTCTTCTTCATCATTGACGAGAAGCTCAACTCGGTGGAACTCACCGACAAGGGACACGAGGTACTATCTAACTACTTTGGTGAGGAGGGATTCTTCGTGTTGCCCGACATTGGCTCGGAGGTTGCCGAGATCGAGAAGGCCGGCCTCACTCCCGAGGAGCAGGCTCAGAAGCGCGATGCGGTGGTGAACGACTACGCCATCAAGTCGGAGCGTGTGCACACGGTCAATCAGTTGCTCAAGGCATACGCGATGTTCGAGAAGGATGTCGAGTATGTAGTTATGGACAACAAGGTAAAGATTGTCGATGAGCAGACTGGTCGTATTCTCGATGGTCGCCGCTACTCGGATGGTCTACACCAGGCTATCGAGGCTAAGGAGCGTGTGAAGGTCGAGGCGGCAACCCAGACCTTTGCAACCATCACCTTGCAGAACTACTTCCGTATGTACCACAAGCTGGGTGGTATGACCGGTACCGCTGAGACCGAGGCATCGGAGTTCTGGAGCATCTACAAGTTGGACGTGGTGGTAATCCCCACCAACCGCCCCGTGATTCGTGACGACCGCGAGGATTTGGTCTATAAGACCAAGCGCGAGAAATACAATGCCGTAATTGCCGAGGTCAGCCGTCTGGTTGCCGAGGGACGCCCTGTGCTTGTGGGTACCACCTCGGTCGAGATATCGGAGACCTTGAGCCGTATGCTAAAGTTGCGCGGCATCAAGCACAATGTCCTCAATGCGAAGCAGCACCAGCTGGAGGCTCAAATCGTAGCCGAGGCCGGACGTGCCGGTCAGGTGACCATCGCTACCAATATGGCGGGTCGTGGTACCGACATCAAGCTCACCCCTGAGGTCAAGGCTGCCGGCGGTCTTGCTATCATCGGCACCGAGCGTCACGAAAGCCGCCGCGTAGACCGTCAGTTGCGCGGTCGTGCCGGCCGTCAAGGTGACCCTGGCTCATCGCAATTCTTCGTATCGCTCGAGGATGACCTGATGCGTCTATTCGGCTCGGAGCGTATCGCCGCAATGATGGATCGTATGGGCATCCAGGAGGGTGAGGTTATCCAGGCCAAGATTATGAGCAACGCCATCGAACGTGCCCAGAAAAAGGTCGAGGAGAACAACTTTGGCATCCGTAAGCGTCTGCTCGAGTATGACGATGTGATGAACTCGCAGCGTGAGGTTATCTACACACGCCGTCGCCGTGCTCTCTATGGCGAGCGTATCGAGATTGATCTCAATAACATTATGTACGACTATGCCGAGGCATTCCTTGCCGCGCACGAAGGCTGGGACTACGAGGATGTGAAGATGGAGCTCATCCGCGAGGTGGCCCTGCAACCCTCGTTCGATGAGGCAGCGTACAAGAAGGCCAACCACCGCGACCTGCGTGAAATGATCGTGGCAGACCTGCGCGAGGCTTATGCTCGCCGTGCCAAGGCTGTAGCCGACACCGTACGCAGAGTGATGGAGCAGGTATACGAGGAGCGCAAGGACCAGATGGATATGGATATCCGCATCCCGCTGACCAACGGTTACCTCGGATACAACGTCCCCGTAAACCTTCAAAAGTGCAAGGACTCGGACGGTGCCGAGATATACAAGGTATTCTCGAAGGTGGTGATGTTCACCACAATTGATGATGCTTGGCGTGAGCACCTGCGCGAGATGGATGATCTGCGCCAATCGGTACAGAATGCCACCTATGAGCAGAAAGACCCGCTCCTGATCTATAAGTTTGAGTCGTTCGGCCTCTTCGCCAAGATGCTCGAGAAGGTCAATCGCGATGTGCTCTCGATACTCAACAAGTCGTATGTCCCCGTGCGCGAGAACAACCCCGATTCCGTACAGCGCAACCAGGCCTCACGCGCCAAGGTCGATGTCAATAAGTTGCAGGCATCGCGTATGGCGGCAGCAGCACAGGCGGGTCAGGGCGACAAGAGCAAGCCCGCACCCATCAAGGTCGAGAAGAAGGTCGGCCGCAATGACCCCTGCCCCTGTGGCTCCGGCAAGAAATATAAGCAGTGCCACGGCAAGGGATTGTAAACCCAGTGCTTATAACTGCAAATCCTATATTAGAGCCACCTTCGGGTGGCTTTTATTTTGCCATTCAGCGTCGCTTTTTTATTTGCACCTTTTAGAAAAAAGGTGCCCCGAAATACTTTTTTCTTTGTCGCTTTTAGAAAAAAGCTCCGCAAAACCTTTTAATCGAAACTCCGTTTCGAGGAACTTGACAACGTGTTTTTGGGTGTTATATGCGAGGCTTTGGTTGTCTGCGACAATGGTTCAAAATGCGATAAGTGGCCTTTTTGTAAGTAAACTTCCAACAGACCACTTATCACATTTTGCAGTATCCTTGCAGATACCTCAAACCCTCGAAAAAAAATATCAGCCATTAGCGATATTAGGAGGTTAGTGAGTTTAAGGAGTTTAGGGAATTTCGGGAAGTTAAGGAGGTTGGTTTTTGTTTATCTATTGGACTTTGTGGTCATCTCTAACACCCTTAAATCAAATAGCACCAAGCATCCGGCCTTCCCTAATCTCCATATCAAACCGCACTAAAAAAAACTGTCCCCCTAAAATAGGGGAGCAGTTCTTAGAGTTGAAGAGCAAAAAGCCTGCTCTCGCAGGCTTTAATCTTAATTATCGGAGACGTGCACGCACTCAATTCCGACTCGGCGTAACAGTTGCAAGCCATCATCGTTGCGGTAGGGTTCACTATATACCACCCTACGGATACCGGCCTGAATGATCAGCTTCGAGCACTCGATACAGGGCGAGGCGGTAACGTACAGAGTTGCGCCATCGCAATTATTGGCACTCTTGGCCACCTTCGTTATGGCATTTGCCTCGGCGTGCAGAACGTAGGGCTTGGTAATACCTTCGCAATCCTCACACACATTCTCAAATCCCGAAGGGGTACCATTGTAGCCATCCGAGATAATCATCTTATCCTTGACAATCAACGCTCCCACCTGACGGCGCACACAGTATGAGTTCTCGGCCCACACACGCGCCATACGGATATAGCGTAAATCGAGCTGTCGCTGTTTCTCCTCTGCGTAACCCATTACCTAACCATTTATAACGGATTAGAACGGAAGGTCATCGGGGTCCTCTGCCGGAGCAGCAATAGGTGCCTGCGCCGGAGCCGGCTGGGGTGTTGGCTGCGCGTAGGGCTGTTGTGCCGGAGCTCCATACCCCTGCGGCTGTGCTCCATAGCCCTGCGGAGCTGCAACGCCTCCCTGCGCACCCTCTGCACGGCGACCGAGAAGTTTCATATCGCTGGCCAAAATTTCGGTAGAGTAACGCTTCTGACCATCCTTATCGGTCCACTCGCGGGTGCGGAGGCTACCCTCAACATATAGTTGCGAACCCTTGCGCACATACTTATCGACAACATCCGCCAGGCCACGCCACAAGGTGATAGTGTGCCACTCAGTATGCTCTTTGGTCTCATTCGCCTGACGGTCGAACAGACGCTCGGTCGTGGCCAGACGCACACGTGCAACCTTGGCACCCGACTCGATGGTGCGCACCTCGGGGTCTATACCCACATTGCCCACCAGAATAACTTTATTTACCATACTCTTATAGATTTTTTATCAGTTTCACAAATAGTTTAGCCATCTTCTGACCCGCCTTACGGCCCTGCGCCTGCACATCCTCGTGGTCACCAATCTGGTCACTCAAACCACAGTTGGTAATCACCGACACGGCAAAGACTGGAATCGACATATGGCGAGCAACAATAACCTCGGGCACGGTAGACATACCTGCGGCATCACCGCCGATAGCCTTGAAGTAACGATACTCGGCCTGCGTCTCAAAGGTTGGGCCCGTGGTGCCTACATAGACACCATACTGCAACTTAATACCCTCCTCATCTGCTATGGCAGTCGCCTTGGCAATAAGGTCACAATCGTAGCAGTTGTGCATATCCTGGAATCGGGGGCCGAACTCATCCATATTGCGGCCAATCAGAGGATTGGGCATAAGGTTGATATGATCGTTGATAATCATCAGATCACCCACGCGGAATGTGGTATTGATACCACCGCTGGCGTTCGACACGAAGAGATACTCGATACCCAGCAACTTCATCACACGCACGGGGAAGGTCACCTGTTGCATCGTATAGCCCTCATAGTAGTGAAAACGGCCCTGCATAGCCACCACACGGCGGCCCTCGATAAATCCGAAGATGAGGCGACCCTTGTGGCCCTCAACTGTCGATACGGGGAATCCGGGAATATCTTTATACTCGAGTGAATACTTCACCTCGATATTGTCGGCGAAATCGCCCAAACCGGTACCGAGGATAATACCAACCTCGGGGCGGAAATCTTCGGTCTGTGCCGCGATGTAAGCAGCACTCTTCTTAATTTCGTTTAACATCTTTTTCAAGGTTTTGGAGGAAATCCTTATCAGACTCCTCGATGTAGGTCATCTTGACCGGAATATAGTACAACCGGCGGCACACAGCCTCGGGTATCTTCTTACTGGAGAACATCTTGACCGCATCCTTCTCGGTGGTCACGACATAAGCTTCGGGGTATTTCTCCAACATCGCCGACATAGCCTTCGTATCGCGCACCTTATAGACGTGATGGTCATCGAAGGTCATCTCATCGACCACGCGATAGTGCAGGCGCAGACTGCGTATAAAGTTATCGGGGTTACCGATACCCGACATTGCCACCACGCGGCTGAAGTTAGGCAGTTCACCCTCTGCCAACTCGGGGAATACGGGACGGGGCGTCTCGGCCTCATAGCGCATAAAGTATACCTTTTGGTAGGCAATGCGCTTGAGTTCCTTGAGCATCAGGCGGCGATCGAGCGGTGACATACTGTCGCTACACTTGGTCACCAGGAAGTAGTGAGCTCTATCGAGCGAGCGGCGGATATCGCGCAGGCGGCCGTAGGGCAACATATGGTCCTGCTCAACAGGCTTTTGGGACGAATCGACCACCACAACATTGACCTTTGGATCAACGTAGCGGTGCTGGAATCCGTCATCCATCACGATAAGATTGACCTC
>JBGUTM010000071.1:0-2740 GCA_045133075.1 Alistipes sp.
TCAGCCCTCGTTTAGCTGCCGACTGTCTGGCTGCTTCGGTAAATGGCGCAACTGTAGATATGATGCGCCCCATCGAGGAGGACGCCTCGGTGAAATTCTACAAATGGGAGGATGCAGAGGGTAAGCACGCCTTCTGGCACACCTCGTCACACCTGTTGGCAGAGGCTCTGGAAGCTCTCTACCCGGGTATTAAGTTCGGTATCGGCCCCGCCATCGACAATGGCTTCTACTATGATGTAGACTGCCCCGTGGCTATCACCGAATCCGACCTGCAGAAGATTGAAAACAAGATGGCCGAACTCGCCCGCAACAAGGAGCCGCTCGTGCGCTCGGAGGTGTCAAAGGCTGAGGCTCTGAAGACCTTCACCGAAAAAGGCGACCAGTACAAGGTCGAGCTTATCAACGACCTCGAGGATGGAACCATCACATTCTATACCAATGGTGCGTTCACCGACCTTTGTCGTGGACCGCACATCCCTAATACGGGTGCCATCAAGGCGATGAAGCTCACCTCGGTTGCCGGAGCCTACTGGCGTGGCAACGAGAAGAATAAGATGCTGACCCGTATCTATGGCGTTTCGTTCCCCAAGAAGTCGATGCTCGATGAGCACCTGGCTATGCTGGAGGAGGCCAAGAAGCGCGACCACCGCAAGCTGGGTAAAGATCTTGAGCTCTTCACCTTCTCGCAGCGTGTAGGTCAGGGTCTGCCTCTGTGGTTGCCCAAGGGTGCCGAGTTGCGCGATCGCCTGGAGCGTTTCCTGCGCCAGATTCAGAAGGATTACGGCTACCAGCAGGTAATCACCCCGCACATCGGCAACAAGGATCTCTACGTCACCTCGGGCCACTATGCAAAGTATGGCAAGGACTCGTTCCAGCCCATCCATACCCCCATCGAGGGTGAGGAGTATCTGCTCAAGCCGATGAACTGTCCCCACCACTGCGAGATCTACCGCAGCAAGCCTCGCTCGTACAAGGACCTCCCTGTACGTCTGGCGGAGTTCGGTACCGTATACCGCTACGAGCAGTCGGGTGAGTTGCACGGATTGACCCGTGTACGCGGATTTACCCAGGATGACGCCCACCTCTTCGTTCGCCCCGACCAGTTGCTCGAGGAGTTCGAGAAGGTTATCGACATCGTGCTCTACATCTTCAAGACCTTGAAGTTCGACAAGTATACCGCACAGATCTCGTTGCGCGACCCCAACAACACCGAGAAGTATATCGGCTCGGACGAGAATTGGGAGAAGGCCGAGAGTGCAATCATCCAGGCAACCAAGGAGAAGGGTCTCAACACCGTTATCGAGTATGGCGAGGCTGCATTCTATGGTCCGAAGCTCGACTTTATGGTTAAGGATGCATTGGGTCGTAGCTGGCAGTTGGGTACCATCCAGGTAGACTACAACCTGCCCGAGCGTTTCGATCTGACCTATAAGGGTGCTGACGACAAACTCCACCGCCCGATTATGATTCACCGCGCACCGTTCGGCTCGATGGAGCGTTTCGTGGCAGTGCTTCTGGAGCACACCGCCGGCAAGTTCCCCTTGTGGCTCGCTCCCGACCAGGCTGTCGTACTCCCCATTTCGGAGAAATTCAACGACTATGCCGAGGAGGTGGTAGCATTCCTCAACCGCCACGATATCCGCACCCACATTGACGATCGCAACGAAAAGATCGGCCGCAAGATTCGCGACAACGAGCTCAAGCGTATCCCCTACCTGCTCATCGTGGGTGAGAAGGAGGCTTCGGAGCGTATGGTTTCGGTACGTGCACAGGGCGAAGGCGACAAGGGCCAGATGACCCTCGAGCAGTATCGCGACTATATGCACAACCTTGTGAACGAGGAGATCGAGGCTAACAAAATGAAATAAAATTAACCAATACTTATAAAAACTTTGGCAAACCAACGTCCATTCAAACCGAGACCGATGGTCCCGGCGAATAACCAGAATCAGGCGAACCGTCAGAACGTACGCCGCCCCGAGAAAGAGAATCCTCACCGTATCAACGACGAGATTACGGCACCGCAGGTGCGCGTGGTCGGCGATAACGTGGAGCCCAATCTTGTACTGCCCATCCGTGAGGCTATCAAGTTGGCAGACGAGATGGAACTTGACCTTATCGAGATTTCACCCAAGGCAGAGCCCCCCGTATGTCGCATTGCCGACTACCAGAAGTTCCTCTACCAGCAGAAGAAGAAGGCCAAGGAGATCAAGGCAAAGCAGACCAAGGTTGTAATCAAGGAGATCCGCTTCGGCCCGCAGACCGATGATCACGATTATAACTTCAAGCTCAAGCACGCCGAGAACTTCCTCAAGGAGGGAGCAAAGGTTAAGGCTTACGTCTTCTTCCGCGGCCGCTCGATTGTCTTCAAGGAGCAGGGCGAAATTCTGTTGCTGCGCTTCGCCACCGACTTGGAGGAGATTGCAAAGGTAGAAGTTATGCCGGCACTCGAGGGTAAGAAGATGAATATGATCCTCGCTCCCAAGGGCAAGAAGTAGCCAACACAAAAAAAAGTCAGAATGAAGCTGTCCGACATAGGGTCGGACAGCTTTGTTTGTATGCCATACAGAGAACTGCTTTTCGAAAAAAGTGGTGCCAAAATCTTTTTCTTTTGCCGGCTTGTAAAAACGCTGGGCGTATTTTTCTTCGCACCTTTTTTCTAAAAGGTGCCCAAAACCTTTCAATCGAAACTGCGTTTCGAGGAACTTGACACCATAGATTTTTTATTTGCGAGGTCTTG
>JBGUTM010000072.1:0-10674 GCA_045133075.1 Alistipes sp.
TTGAGCCAAGCCTCCAGGCCCGAGCCTGCGAACCAATCGCTCACGGCGTAGAACTTGATGCAGGCACCGAGGAACATCATCGTTGCCGAGAGTTCACCCGTGAAGCGTATGCCCATCTTGTCGAGGATGATACCTGCAACAATCAGGAAGCCGAGTACGTTGAGCAGATACTCCGAGCCGGTGAAGGTACCATAGACATCGGGTGTCCAGCCGTGGGTCTTCTGGATAATCTCCTGCAGAGGAGAGATTACATCTACGAACATATGAGCAAAGAGCATCATCAGTGCAATAAGCACCATCGCGCCCCAACGTGCCCAGGCGTAGTCGTTGAGTTTCTTTTGGATAGTTTGAGTCATAGTTGTTTGATTATTAAATTGTTGTTATCTGTGTCGTTTAGTCGTGTTGGGCGTATTGTTTCAGCACCTTGTAGGCCTGCTCGATGCCAAGCTCGCCGGCCTTCGAGATGTCGAGGCACCCCTTGCGCGTATCCTTCATAAATATCTGTATCAGGCCGCGGTTGTAGTAGGCCTCGGCAAAGTAGGGGTTGAGTTCAATGGCGCGAGTGTAGTCCTCATATGCCTCGGGCAACGCTCCCGATATGGCGTGCAGATTTGCGCGGTTGTAGTAGGCAACGGCAAACTCCGGATAGAGTTTTATCGCCTTATTCAGGTCGGCTATGGCCTCGTCATAGTTGTAGGTGCGTCTCGAGTTGTTGTTGAGTCGGCTCGCCGGATCGGTGTCGATAGTTATGCGTTGGTAGGAGTTGTCAATCGAGGAGATAAAGTCTATCATCTCGGCTTGTGTGGTCGAGCGATTTAGATAGAGGAAGGGGTTGGTGGGATTCTCCTCGATGGCAGCTGCAAAGGTATTCACCGCTGCGGTGTACTGCTTAACTAACGCTTGAGATACGGCGTATTCGAAGAGTGATTTCCACCTTTTCTCTGTCGGCTTTGGTTGTTGCAGCTCCCCGGCAGTATGGCGCTCGATAGCCACCAGCGAGTCGGCCGGCAGATTACTGTCATTACGCGAAAGTTTCAACAACGGGTTGTTCAACGAGGCTACAAAGTCGGTCACGCGCTGAGCCTGACGGCGCAGTGTCGGCAATTCGTTGGCAGTGCTGTCTGCCGCAATGAGTGTAAAGCGGAAGAGCGGCAGCAGTGCCAGATTGTCGTCCGACTCCTCGCGGCGTGTAGTTATACGGTTGAAGTTGCTACCCGAGAGCTTGCTGTCGAACGAGAGCAGGCGGTCGAAGCGGCGTGTCGTGTCGGCGTAAATCGAGTAGGTGCTGTCGCTCAGGCGACTCTTATATTCGGCGATTTTACGCTGGGCGATGTCGCGGTCGCTCTTGCCTCCCTTAGCATCGCGCAGGGCATAACGCAGTGTGCTGCGGTTGAGGTAGGCATTGGCAAAGTCGGGATAGAGTTCGATAGCTTTCGAGTAGTCCTCAACGGCACGCTCCAGCTCACCTAATTGGGTGTAGAGGATGGCGCGGTTGTAGTATACCAGCACATTCTCGGGCGAGTAGTGAGCCACCTTGTCATAATCCTCCAGGGCTCGGTTGTAATCACCTATGCGTGAGCGCAGTATGGCTCGATTGAAGTATGTGAGCGAATTGGTCGAATCGAGGGCGATGACCTTGTCGAAGTCGCCCAGCGACTGCATCGGTCGGTTGGTCTCGGAGTAGACCAGTGCGCGGTTGAAGAGCGAGGGTATGTGTGTTGAGTCGTAGCGTACAGCCATATCGAAGTCGCGCTCGGCCTCCTCGAAGCGTTTCTGTTGCATATAGAGCGCACCGCGGCGGTTGTAGCTATCGGGATTTTCGCGGTTGGTGCGAATGGCGGTATCGAAGTTTTCATACGCCTTTACGGTATCCTTCAGGTAGAGGTAGCAGACACCTCTGTTGGCATATGCATCGGCAACTTTACGCTCGCGGGCGATGAACTTGTCGAAGTCGGCAATGGCCTCGCTGAACTGCTGGTTGAGCAGGCGCGTAACACCACGGCTATAGTAGGGGTTTGGTAGGTCGGGACGAAGGTCTATGGCCTCCTTGAAATCCTTGAGTGCATCATCGTAATTACCCATACGTGAGCGAGTTATGGCTCGGTAAGTGTAGGCGGTGGTGAATACGGGATTCTTCGATATGGCGATGGTGAAATCCTCATCGGCACCCAGTAGGTCGTTGAGGTTATACTTGGCGATGCCGCGCAGGAAGTAGCCCTCGTATGCCGTATCATCGAATCGCAGCAGGGTATTCAGGGTGCGTATAGCCTCGTGGTAGTCATTCTGCATCATCATCTGGCGGCCGAGCCAGAAGAAATACTCTTTGTTGTACTGGGCACGTAACGGGGCTACGCACCAGATAAGTGCGAATACCATAGAAAGTCCCAATACAAACTTTTTCATCTACCTACTAACGCTTTAACCCTTCAAAAAATTATACTTAAAAAGCTAATGACCAATGGCTGGCAGCTCATCTACGCTCACCCAGCGTCTACTCCTGCTCGTAGCCGAAGCGGCGGAGTTGGCGTTCGCTGTTGCGCCAATCGCCACCCACCTTGACAAAGAGTTGGAGGAATACGCGTTTGCCGAGGAACTTCTCCAGATCCTGCCTTGCCTGCATACCCACCTTCTTGAGCATCTCGCCCTTGTGGCCGATGATGATGCCCTTTTGCGAGTCGCGCGTAACGTAGATTGTGGCCGAGATGCGGTCGATGGCGGCCTCCTCCTTGTAGGAGTCAATCTCGATTTCGCAGCAGTAGGGTATCTCCTTGTCGTAGTTGAGCAGAATCTTCTCGCGGATAATCTCCGAGGCGAAGAATCGCAGGGTTTTGTCGGTGAGCGTATCCTTTGGATAGTAGGGTTCACCCTCGGGCAGACGCTCCAAAATCATATCAAAAATACCGCCAATGTTGAAGCCTTCGCGAGCCGATGCGGGTGCGATAAGTGCCTCGGGCAGAATCTGCTGCCACTTCTCGACCAGAGCCTCCAATGCTTCGGGGGTGGTGAGGTCTATCTTATTGATAACCACGATGGTCGGAATGCCGCTGCGGGCGATGCGGGCGAGCACCTCGGCCGAGCGGTCGCTCTGCTCCACGGTGTCGGTGACATAGAGTATCACATCAGCATCCTTGACGGCTCCGTTGACGAATTTCATCATCGACTCCTGCAACTTGTAGTTGGGCTTGAGAATGCCCGGGGTGTCGGAGTAGACAATCTGGAAATCTTCGCCATTGACGATTCCCATAATACGGTGGCGCGTGGTCTGCGCCTTGGAGGTGATAATCGACAATCGTTCGCCTACGAGGGCATTCATAAGGGTCGATTTACCCACATTCGGATTGCCGATAATGTTTACAAAACCTGATTTGTGCATAGTTATTAACCGGTTATATCGGACAAAGGTACAAAACAATTCACAATTCACAATTCCCTCCCCACAATTTTTGGGCTATTAGCTTCTGTTTGGGAGTAGGTATAGTGCGGTTTGGTAGGAGATTTAGGGAGGTTGGGGGGTGTAGAGAGGTTGGGGAAGCAGGATAGTCTGATAGACAACCACCCACAGTATCCCCAGCCTCCAAAAAAATCTTATAAAAAAGGGGTTCTTTGTAAAGAACTCCTTTATTTTTTGTATCTTCGCGCCGTATATGCCCTTGTTTTTGGGAGGGCGATAGACTTTTATGCTCGAAAAACTTGCAAAACAGACCGCCATCTACGGCATCAGCACCATCCTCGGCAGATTTTTAAGCTATCTGCTGACACCATTCTATACCCGTATCTTTGGGTTGGAGGCCTATGGCGTGGTGACCGATGTCTATGCGCTGATTCCCTTTGCCCTTGTGTTGCTCACGATGGGTATGGAGTCGGGCTACTTCCGCTTCGCGGCCAAGGCCGAGGCGGCAGGGGGTGATGTGGCGGGTGCCAAGCGCAAGCTCTTCGCTACGGCGTGGGGTATAACCTCATTGGCCGCACTGCTCTTCTTTGCGGTGGTCGCTTTGGGAAGAGTGTCCGTGTCGGAGCTGATGGGTGAGGCCTATGTTGCACATCCCGAGTATGTGGTTGTCGTGGCGGCAATCATCCTCTTCGATGTGGCGGCCTGCATCCCCTTTGCACGACTGCGTGAGCAGGGTAATGCCCTCTCCTATGTCTTGCTCAAACTCTTTAACATCATCCTCCAGGTGGGCTTGGCATTCGGTTTCTGGGCATTTGGACTCTTCGATACGGCATTCGGTGTGGGTTGGGCCTTTGTGGCAAATCTCGTGGCAAGTGTGGTTACCTGGGTGGCTGTGATGTGTACCACGGGAGGTGTCGCTCCGCGCATCGACTGGCGACTGCTGGCGGCAGTGCTGGTCTACTCGCTGCCTCTGCTTGTGAGCGGTATTGCAGGCACAGCAAATGAGTTTATCGACCGTCAGCTTATCAAGTACCTCGTGCCCGAGGGGTCGATGGCTCAACTCGGTATCTATGGCGCGATTACCAAGATTGCCGTGGTGATGACTCTCTTTACGCAGATGTATCGCCTGGCGGCCGAGCCCTTCTTCCTCTCGAACTTCAAGAAGGATGACTTCGTGGCGATGAATGCCGCCGCGCTCAAATACTTTGTGATGGCATCAATGGCCATATTCCTCGGTATCGCCCTCTTCAAGGATATCTTTGCGCTGATTGTCGGCTCGGATTTCCGCGAGGGTATCTTCATCCTGCCGGTGGTGCTGGGTGCTAACATCCTGAGTGGTGTATGGCTCAATATGTCGTTCTGGTACAAGAGGGAGGAGCGAACTTGGTTTGCTCTGGCGATAACGCTTACGGGTCTGCTCTTCTCGGTTGTGGGCGGAGCGATATTGATTCCGCGCTGGGGATACTACGGAGCCGCTTGGAGTCGTTTCTTGTCGGAGGCAGCAATGGTTGCGGTGAGCTGGATGCTCAACCGCCGATACTTCCCGACACCCTATGATATGCCCCGTATTGCGGAGTATGTGGCCGTTGGATTGGCTCTTTTCGGTATCGGCGAGTATCTCGCTCCGATGTGGATTGAGGGAGTATGGCTCTATGGGGTCGATGTGGTGCTCTTCGGAGCCTTCCTGCTCTTTGCGGTGCGCAGGGAGCAAATTGATGTGGGTGCGATGATGCGCTCGGCACTTAAACGAAGATAGTAGATTATGAGATTTGCAGATATAACGGGTCAAAAAGAGCTCAAGGAGCACTTGGTACGCAGTATAGATTCGGGACGTATCAGCCACGCGCAACTCTTTACGGGTGCTGCCGGTGCAGGTACGTTGCCGTTGGCCATTGCGTATGTTCAGTATCTGAACTGTCCCAATCGTCACGATGGCGACTCGTGTGGTGAGTGCCCTTCGTGTCGTAAGATTGCGGCTCTGGCCCACCCCGACCTCCATTTTGTCTTCCCCGTGAATAAGCAGGGTAAGAAGTCTGGCGAGGTGGTGCGCAGTGACGATTTTATAGAGGATTGGCGCGAGATTGTCGAGAGCACGGGAGGATACTTCTCTCCGCAGGAGTGGTTCGATAGGCTCGATTTGGGAAAGACCTTGAAGGGTATGATTTCGGCCAAGGAGACCGATGAGATTATCCGCAAACTCTCGTTCAAGAGTTTCGAGGCGGAGTATAAGACGATGATTATCTGGTTGCCAGAGACAATGAACGAGGAGGCTGCCAACAAGATTCTCAAAATCTTGGAGGAGCCGTGGGATAAGACCCTCTTCATTCTGGTTACGGAGCGTGCCGACCGTCTGTTGCAGACCATCATCTCGCGAACGCAAGAGGTGGCCGTGCCGCGCCTCAAACCCGAGGTGTTGGAGCAGGTGGTGCGCAGTGCTGGTGAGCAGGATGAGGCGAAGGTGCGCAATGTGGCTCGTCTGGCCAATGGCGACCTGTGCGAGTTGCGCCGATTGATGGCCGGAGCTACGGATGATGTGCGTCACGAGAGCTTTGAGATGTTCTGTTCGCTGATGCGATTCAGCTACAATGACCGCCACCTCGAGTTGATAACCTGGGCCGAGGAGCTGGCGCAACTTACACGCGAGCAACAGCTCTCTTTCCTACGCCACTCGGCACGACTGCTGCGCGAGAGCTACATTATGCACGCCGGAGCGGTGGGGGCTACCTATCTCTGGGGTGAGGAGGCGGCATTCTGCAACAAGTTTGCGCCCTTTATCGGCTCGCGCAATATCGAGCCGCTGATTGGCGAGATTGAGACGGCTATGGCGCAGATAGGTCAGAACGGCAATCCGAAGATTGTCTTCACCCACTTTGCGTTGGCAGTGAGTAAGTATATAGCCCGACTGCAGTAGCGATATGGCGCGTGTGGTATTGATAACCGGTGGAAACGTGGGCGATGCCGAGCTGACGCTCGGAGAGGCTGCGCGATTGGTAGGCGAGGAGATTGGGTGCGTGGAGTGCCGGTCGCAGATATATCGCACCAAGGCGTGGGGCTTTGAGGCTGAGGATTTTCGCAATCAGGTGCTCATAGTCGAGAGCGATATGGAGCCTGAGGCACTGCTCGAGGCGGTGAATGATATCGAACGTCGCTTGGGTCGCGACCGCGAGGCGGAGCAAAAAGTAAAGAGTGCGACGGGGGCGCGTTATGCCTCGCGAAGCGTAGATATAGACATACTCTTCTACGGTGACCTGGTCATCGAGAGTGAGCGGCTGACCCTGCCACACCCGCGCATCGCCGAGCGTGAGTTTGTGTTGGAACCTCTCTCGGAGGTGGCCCCGCTGTGGCGTCACCCCGTGAATGGCAAGAGTGTGCAACAGATGTATGATGAATTGAAAAGAAGATGAAAAGGTTATTTGTGATAGTTTTGGCTGCGCTCGGACTTACGGGCTGCTTCAAAAAGGTGGGGTTTAATACCACCATCGTACTCTACCCCAAGGTGCAGGAGGCCTCGAATGGAGAGTTTGCCGTTGCCGAGGGGGTGACGGCCTATGCTTATTACGTTTCGAGCGAGGATTGGAAGGTGCTCTCGTATGAGGATGCTGTGGACAAGGTGGTGACCAACACCAAGAGCGAGGCGACCAAAACGGAGCCTGCGGCCGAGGCTACACCATATGCCGCCGAGGGCGAGGAGCCCGATGCGCTGGGTCGCCTGAAGCTGAAAACCACCAAGCAACACGTAATGCTTGTGGCTCTGTATCCTGCGGCCGAGATGTGGGCCTATCGCCACTATGAGGCGGGTGAGAATCTGCCCACAACAACGATGAAGTTCCACTTCCGACCCTGGAAGACGGACGAATATAACGATAGCGGTTGGACATTCAACCGCAAGCCTCAACCTCCGATGCCCGAAGAGGGCTCGGGAACCGAAGATGATCAAACCACTCAAGAGTAGAGATGAAGATGATGCAGAAGAGATATGTGGCGATTGTGCGCACGGTGGTTGCACTGACCCTGGTCGGTGCAATCTTCAGCCGTTGTGCCAATACGATGACCCCGCAAGGTGGCCCCAAAGATACCATCCCGCCCGTGATTGTAAAGATGACCCCCGACAACTTTACAACCAACTTCAAGGCGAACAAAATCTATATTGAGTTCGATGAGTTTGTACAACTCAAGGATCAGAATAAGGAGTTCTTCACCTCGCCGGCGATGAAGAAGAAGCCGGTGCTGACCATTCGTGGTAAGGGTATCGCTATCCAACTGCGCGATACGCTGCGCGAGAATACAACCTACGCTCTCAACTTTGGAGGTGCGGTGCGAGATAACAATGAGGGCAATCCGCTCAATGCTATGCGTTACGTCTTCTCGACAGGTGAGACGTGTGATTCGATCTACTGCTCGGGATATACGGCCGACAGCTACAAGGCTGACAGTGTGAGCAAGAGTTACATCTGGTTTTATATCGCCGACTCGTTACCCGATACTCCTGATTGGGACTCAACGATGCTCACCCGTAAGCCCGATGTCATCGCTCGTGCCGAGAATAACGGAATCTTTATCGCTCAGAACCTCAAGCCGGTACCCTATCGTATCTATGCCTATCAGGATAAGAACGACAACCAGCTCTACGAGGCTGGAACCGATCTGGTGGGATTTATTGACGAGGTGTGCAACCCCATAGAGTTGCCCGATTTTGCCATCTGGTTCGACTCGCTCAGAATGTACCCCTCGGCTGAGCCTCAGCTCTACTTTAGGATGTTTATGGACGAGACCTTCAAGCGTCAGACCCTGCAGGCTGCCGAGCGACCCTCGCAGCATCAGGCCCGACTGCTCTTTGGTGCTGCACACCCCCGCATCGAGGAGATTCGCTTCGACAGCATCCCCATAGAGAAGGTAATCATCGACCCCCAGACCGTAGGCCGTGATACGATAGCTCTGTGGTTTAATATCCCCTCGGCCGACCTGCCCGACACCATCAAGGGTGAGGTTACATACTACAAACACGACTCTATTCGTCAGCTGGTCAAGACTACCGAGCCGCTGAAGTTGGCTTGGAAGTATATCGAGAGCAAGGAGGAGGAGCGTGAGCGCATCAAGCAGGAGAAGGAGAAGGAGCGTGCCGAGAAGGCTGGCGAGACCTACACCCCGCCCCAGAAGCCCAATCCCTTCAAGTTTAAGATGCCACAGACGGGAGATGTCAATCCCGAGCAGCACCTAATCATCGACTTCGACTATCCGCTCGTGAAGCTCGATTCGGCGGCCGTAAAGCTCGTTGAGGTGGATGAGAAGGGTGGCGAAAAGCCGTTGAAGGTGACCTTCGAGCGTGATACGGCCAATATGCGCCGTTGGCGTTTGATGGCCAAGTGGAAGGAGTTGGCAAAGTATAACCTGATGATTCCTGCTGGTGCGATTACCGATGTGGCAGGTATGCAGAACGATACAATTAAGGGTACCTATACGGGCATCGACCACGAAAAGTACGCTACGGTGATTGTCGATGTGAAGGGCAAGCCCGATGGTACGAAGTATATCATTCAGCTGACCAACGCTCAGGGTCAGATGCAGCAGGAGAAGCGCGATATCACTGATGGGGTAGTGAAGTTTAACTACGTCACCCCGGGCGAGATCAAGATTCGTGTTATCGAGGATCCGAATGGCAATGGTAAGTGGGATTCGGGTAACGTGGTCGAGCGCCGTCAGCCCGAGCGTTCAGAGCTCTATGCTAATGAAAATGGAGAGGATACCTTTGTTACGAAGGCCAACTGGGAGATGGAGTTGGCTATAGATATGAACAATCTGTTTGCGCCCGTCACGATGCAGTCGCTCATAAAGATGCTCGATGACCGCGAGGCTCAGCGTGTCCGCAAGCTCGAGGAGGAGCGTGCCAAGAAACGAGCAAGCGAGAAGGGTCACGACCACGACCAGCAGAGCGGCAATAGCGGTGGAGGCTTTGGCTTCGGTGGTATGGGCTCGGCTATGGGAGGTATGAGTACTGGCGGATTGCAGCAGATGAGCAATATGGGTCAAATGGCAAGATAGTATGAGAAGATTTTTAGTATATTTGGCAATGACGGTGGCGTTTGTGACGCTCGCCGCGAGTGCTTCGGCACAACACACCCTCGCCCTCACCGGTGGTGGCGGTATGACCAATGCCCGCCTCTATCCCGCACAGGAGATGCGACCCATCTGGGGAGTGGTCACGGGAGGTGTGTCGTGGCGATACTACACCGCCGAGCGATTTGTGGGTGGTATTGGTGCCGATTTGGAGTATATGCAGCGTGGATTCTGTTATTCGCCCGATGCCTATCGCCACGAGGATAAGAAGGACTATAACTACTACACCCGCAAGGTAAACTCGTTGGTTGTGCCGATGTTGTGGCAGCCTCACTTCTATCTCTTCAAAAACCACCTCAGAGTATATCTCGAGGCGGGTGTTACGCTGACATTCAACCTGAGTGCAACCTACAAGAACGAGCTGTCACAGACTTCGGGTCGCTATAAGTTTAAGGATATACGCGATAACTTTATGGAGTATGGTTTGGCCGGCGGTGGAGGTGTCGACATCATCATCAAGCGTGTTGAGTTCGGATTCAGGGCTCGCTACTACTTTGGTTACTCGGATATGATGCGCAATCGCAACAAATACTACGATAACGCAACCGATAACAAAAACGAGAATCCGTTCTATCTCACTCCGTTGCGTTCGCCCGTGGATAACTTGATGATTTCGTTCCGCATCGGCTACCGATTCAACAGTCTCGGCTTTGATGAGTGGTTCGTCAAGCGTCCCAAGCGTGAGAAAAATCAGGAGGTTTTCAAATTCAAACTTGACTAAAAACAAAAAAACATATAACTATGGAGAGTACACGTCAACAGAAAATAGCACGTCAGATTCAGCGCGATATCGCCGACATCTTCCAGAAGGAGGCTGCTGCCATTGTGCGAGGAGTGATGGTTACGGTAACAACCGTCAGGGTGTCGCCCGACTTCGGCTATGCGAAGATTTATGTCAGCGTCTTCCCATTCGATAAGGGTGAGGCCGTGTTGGCAGAGCTGAAGAGCAATAATTGGATGATTCGCCGTGCGCTGGGTCAGCGCATACGCTTCCAGTTGAAGGTCGTTCCCGAGTTGGAGTTTTTTATCGATGACTCGCTGGAGTATATCGAGAATATCGACAACCTGCTCAAAGAGTAGTTCGCGGATAGTGCCCATAAGTGACCGCCTATGCTTGTCAGTCTCTTTGCTCGCCGCTACCTCTTCTCGCGCAACTCACGCTCGGTGAT
>JBGUTM010000073.1:0-5658 GCA_045133075.1 Alistipes sp.
CGATAACCGCCACAACTCAGCCGACTCGCGCTTCTGGGGCTTTGTTCCCGAGGATCATATCGTTGGCAAGGCTTCGTTCATCTGGTTCTCATCCGACAAGGAGAGAGGCGGCGTGCGCTGGAATAGGATATTTAACAAAATAGGCCATTAGTTTTTAGCCGATAGCCACAACACCAAAGAGAAAAAATGTCCGACAGTTACCTGACCATAGCCTCGCCCGCCGAAGCGATATACAAGGAGAAGAGTAGTAAGTTTATCACTTACGCCTATCCTGTGCGCTCGGAGGAGGAGATACGCGAGTTGCTGGAGGTGCTCTACAAGCGTCACTACGATGCCACGCACCACTGCTACGCTTGGCGTCTGGGGCCTCACGGCGAGCAGTTCCGCAGCAACGATGACGGAGAGCCTTCGGGAACGGCCGGCAAGCCCATCCTGGGACAGCTGCTATCCAACGCTCTTACCGATTGTCTGATTGTGGTTGTGCGCTACTTCGGTGGCACGAAATTGGGGGTGTCGGGTCTTATCTCGGCATATAAAGAGTCGGCAGCAGCAGTCATCGAGGAGGCCGAGATAATAGAAAAAACGGTCGATAGATACTTCACCATCGAGTTCCCATACCTGGTGATGAACGATGTGATGCGAATCATCAAGGAGGAGCAACCCAACATCCTCTCGCATGAGTTTGATAATCTCTGCACGATGCGTCTCTCGATGCGCGAAAGCCGCGCCGAGACCCTGCTCGGCAAACTGCGCAAGGTGGAAGGAAACTCAGTAATAGAGGATTAGACTAAAATATGTCCGACAAGAAACATACAATACATATCAAGGGTGCCAGAGTCCACAACCTCAAGAATATCGATGTCGATATTCCCCACAACACATTGACCGTTGTGATGGGTCTTTCGGGCTCGGGCAAATCAACCCTGGCCTTCGACACCATCTTTGCCGAGGGTCAGCGCCGCTATGTCGAGAGCCTGTCGGCATACGCCCGTCAGTTCTTGGGGCGTATCAACAAGCCCGATGTCGATATGATTTCGGGCATCGCTCCGGCCATAGCCGTTGAGCAGAAGGTCAATACCCGCAATCCGCGCTCGACCGTTGGCACCACAACCGAGATTTACGACTACCTCAAATTGCTCTATGCCCGCATTGGCAAGACCTTCTCACCCATATCGGGCAAGGAGGTCAAGTGCCACGATACGGACGAGGTGGTGCGCTACATCCTCTCGCACAAGGAGGGTACGCGCGTGATGGTCGCAGCCCCGATGTCACTTGCAGAGGGTCAGGGCATTATCGAGAAACTGACACTGCTCGTGAGCGAGGGTATTCAGCGATTGTATGTCGGTGGGGAGGTGTTGCTTGTGGAGGATTTTATGCCGCGCATAACCCTCGAGACCTCGGCCAAGGATATCTATATCATCCTCAACCGCGCAAAGGTTACAAATGATGACGATACAGCCTCGCGCCTGAGGGATGCAGTGGCTCGAGCCTTCAACTACGGCAACGGGGTCTGCAACATCATCATCGGTGATAACAACCGCGAGTTCTCATCCCGATTTGAGGCTGACGGCATACACTTCGAACGACCCACCGAACACCTCTTCTCGTTCAACAATCCCATAGGTGCCTGCCCCAAGTGTGAGGGCTACGGCAAGGTCACGGGCATAGATGAGGATCTGGTCGTACCCGACAAGAGCCGCAGCATATACGACAATGCCATAGCCTGTTGGAGAGGCGACACGATGCGCTGGTGGCGTGATCAGTTGGTGGCGAGTGCCTATCTATTCGGCTTCCCGATACACGCCCCATACTATGAGCTCACCCCCGAGCAGAAGCATCTGCTCTGGCTCGGCAACGAGCATTTCCACGGTCTGAACGAGTTTTTCGAATATATCGGCAAGGAGCGTCACAAGATTCAGTTCCGCGTAATGAAGGCTCGCTACACGGGCAAGACTATCTGTCCCGAGTGTGGCGGTGATCGCCTGCGCAAGGAGGCCCTATACGTCAAGGTCGGAGGTCGCACCATCGCCGAGTTGGTGAGAATGTCGGCAGATGCGCTTATCGACTTCTTCTCAACGCTGGAGCTCGATGAGTATGACACCACCACCGCCGAGCGTATCCTCACCGAGATACGTAACCGACTGCAATACTTAAGCGATGTGGGTCTGGGATATCTAACCCTCGACCGTCTTTCATCGACCCTCTCGGGCGGTGAGAGCCAGCGCATAAACCTCTCGACATCACTCGGCAGCAACCTCACCGGCTCGCTCTACATCCTTGATGAGCCAAGCATCGGCCTGCATCCGCGCGATACGGAGCGACTACTGAAGGTGCTCAAGCAGTTGCGCGACCTGGGCAACACAATCATTGTGGTCGAACATGAGGAGGATATTATACGCGCTGCCGACTATATCATCGACATCGGCCCACGAGCGGGTGAGTATGGCGGTGAGGTGGTCTTTGCCGGCACTCCCAAAGCCTTAAGCGAAGCGACAAACAGCATCACGGCCGACTATCTCGATGGCAGACGTCAAATCGCGATGCCGGCCTCGGTGCGTGGCTGGAGCAACTCGATAACCATCCGCGGAGCGAGGGAAAACAACCTCAAGAATATAGACGTGCGCATACCACTGGGTGTGATGACCTGTATAACCGGTGTGAGTGGTAGCGGCAAATCTTCGCTGGTGAAGGGAATCCTTTATCCCGCACTGCACCGACTGACGGCCGATGCCGGTGACAAGCCGGGTGACCACGACCGCATAGATGGCGATGTAGGCCTGCTACGCTCGGTGGAGATTATCGACCAGAACCCGATAGGCAAATCGACCCGTTCAAACCCGGTGACCTACCTGAAGGCCTATGACGAGATACGAAAACTATTCTCGGAGCAACCCTATGCCGTGCATACAGGAATGAGCCCTATGCAATTCTCGTTCAACGTGGCCGGAGGCCGCTGCGAGGAGTGTCAGGGCGAGGGTGTCATCAAGGTAGGAATGCAATTTATGGCCGATGTGGAGCTTGTCTGCGAGGCCTGCAAGGGTAGGCGATTCAAGGATGAAACCCTCGAGGTTAAGTACCGCGACCACAACATCTATGATATCCTCGAGATGAGTGTCGATAGCGCAATGGAGTTCTTCGGCGAGGATAAGGGCAACGCCACTTGCCGCCGCATTGTCGAGCGACTGCGCCCATTGCAGGATGTCGGTCTGGGATATATCAAGCTCGGCCAATCCTCATCGACCCTCTCGGGAGGTGAGAGCCAGCGTGTGAAGCTCGCCTCATTCCTGGCGAAGGATAGCTCCTCGGGGCAGATAATGTTCATTTTTGACGAACCGACAACAGGTCTTCACTTTCACGATATCAACAAGTTACTCGCAGCATTTAATGCTTTGGTCGAGAACGGACACACCATCGTAATTGTCGAGCACAACACCGAGGTCATCAAGTGTGCCGACTGGGTTATCGACCTGGGAGCCGAGGCTGGTGACCGCGGTGGCAACCTCGTATTCGAGGGCACGCCGGCCGACCTTGCCCAGTGTGCCGGAAGTTACACGGGTCGCTACCTCCAAACAAAAACAAAGAGCAAACGATGACAGATTTTCACATCTATACACTACCCAACGGAATACGAGGCATACACCGTCAGGTGCGAAGCAAGGTTGCGCACTGCGCCCTGGCGATAAATGCGGGCAGCCGTGACGAACTCTCTTCGGAGCACGGACTGGCCCACTTCACCGAGCACGGATTCTTCAAGGGCACCACCCACCGCAAGGCCTTCCAGGTGAACTGCCGATTGGAAAACCTCGGCGGAGAGCTGAATGCCTACACCACCAAGGAGGATACCACCATTCACGCCACCTTTCTACGTAGCGACTTCTCGAAGGCAGTCGAGCTTATTGCCGATGTAGCCTTCAACTCTACATTCCCCGACAAGGAGCTCACAAAGGAGCGCGAGGTGATATGTGATGAGATAAACACCTACAAGGATTCGCCTACGGAGATGATCTTCGACACCTTCGAGGATATGATTTTCTCTGGCTCGGATCTCGGTCACAACATCCTGGGGCGCAAGGCTTCTCTTGCGCGTTTCGACAGCGAGGCTGTGGCTCGCTTCCGCCAGCGTACTCACACTACCGACCAGATGGTATTCTCCTCGACCGGCAACTTTTCGCCGGCAGTGGCCGAACAAGTAGCACGCCGCTATCTGGCTCATCAAGAGGCGACTGTGCGTGGATATAGCAGGGTAGCACCCTCGGCCCACAAGCCCTTCTTCAAGAGCGTAACCAAGCACACCCACCAGACCCACTGTATCGTAGGCAACCGTGCATACAGCATCCTCGATACGCGCCGTCTGCCATTGGCTCTGCTGGTGAACATCCTCGGCGGACCCTGTGCCAACTCGCGACTCAACGTGCTGGTGCGCGAGAAGAATGGTCTGTCGTACAATATCGAGGCCTCGTATACTCCATACTGCGATTCGGGCATTGTTGCCATATACTTCAGCTGCGAGCACGACAACTCCGACCTATGTCTTGAGCTTATAGACAGCGAACTACGCAAGATGCATAGTGAACCACTCTCCTCGCGCCGTCTGGCGATGGCCAAGAAGCAGTTTATCGCCCAGCTGGCAATCTCAATGGATGCCAACGAGGGTTATATGCTCGGCCTGGGCAAGAGCCTGCTCATTCACAACGATGTAGACTCCTTCGAAGAGATTTGTCGCAAGGTGCAGGCCATAAAGGCCGAACAGATTATGGATGCAGCCAACGACATCTTCAGCAACAACTCCACACTCATATATAAATAGACCTAGACAAACAGACGCCCCAAACGATATGGATGCACTCGAAAAGTATATTCACGACCACACCTCTCCCGAAGAGGCTCTACTGCACGAACTCGACCGCGAAACCAACCTGCGCGTGGTACAACCCCGTATGATTTCGGGACACGTTCAGGGTAAGCTGCTCGAGATGCTGGTGCGTATGCATCACCCCCGCACGATTCTCGAAATAGGCACCTTCACCGGCTACTCGGCACTATGTATGGCAGCCGGATTGGAGGAGGGGTGCGAGCTCCACACCTGCGAGGTGGAGGATGAATTGGAGCCACTCTCGCAGTCATTCTTCGACCGCTCGCCACACGGGGATAAGATTCACCTCCACATAGGCTCAGCACTCGAGATAGCCCCCACGCTGGGATGTGAGTTCGACCTTGTCTTTATTGATGGTGACAAGCGCGAATATCCCGACTACTACCATATGCTAATGGGTGACAATGGAGGCAAGCCTCTGGTACACAGCGGCTCGGTAATGATTGCCGACAATATCCTCTGGTATGGTAAGGTTGTGCAGCCCGTAGCCCACAACGACCGCCACACGCAGGCCCTTATCGAGTTTAATCGTATGGTACGCGAGGATGAGAGGGTAGAGAGCGTCATCATCCCTATCCGCGATGGGCTCAATTTAATCTATGTGAAATAGAGCACGATGCTGTGCATCGTCATTGTTTATTATTAGGGCTTATTGGTCAAAATTAGTACATAAAATCGTTGTAATTAATTGATTTTCTTATATTTGTGCTATTTGCGTTAGAAATGGATAAAAAGTTTGCCCAAAATGTGGGCATCGCACCCTCGTCAGACACGGCTACAACGGG
>JBGUTM010000074.1:0-2332 GCA_045133075.1 Alistipes sp.
ATTTTGGGTTCACGTTTTGTTACGCCGGCGATGATAAGACCTACCATACCACCCAGCATCAGATAGTTCCACAATGCCGATGTGATGGTCTTCAGGATACTCGGCTCGGGCTGAGAACCGATCTGCTCGAGCATCTGCTCGTAAGTACCCATCATAGGTGCCGGAATGGGGGTCGATGAGAGGATGTTGGTATACATATTCACCACACCATTCACATACTTCTCATAGCCGATAACGTAGTGTGTAAAGAGGAAACTGCCCAGACCTACGATAATGCTGGCAAAGAGCGAGAGGGTAACGCAATATCCCAACGCCTTGCTATAGGAGAATCCCTCCTCGGAACTGTATTGTGTAGAGTGGGCCTTCGTAAAGCGGTAGAGCAGGTAGCAGAAGAGACCGAAGATGGCAATCATCTCGATACCTACAACGCCCATACGGGTAAGATTTCCGTTGAGTAGCATATACTGCTCGAAGATGTGGGATGCGAGCATCAGGCCTCCCAATATCGCGCCTTTCGATGCCACCTCATTCAAATACTCTTTGTTCATATTCACGAAAATTTAATGTTTACGACTACAAATATACTAAAATTCTCCGAATCTCGAAATTTGAGTTGCTCCTCCGTTATCTATGGTATCTCCTATCGGTGGACAGTGAAGCTGCCCTCCAACGAGGCATTTGAGTCATGACCTGCCCAAAGATGGAATGTTCCGGGTTCCTGAGCAAACTCCTCGTTTACAGTCCAGAACGACATATCTTCGGGAGTGATGGTGAACTCCACGGTGCGCTCCTCACCGGCACGAAGCTCCACGCGCTCAAAGCCTTTGAGCTCGCGCACAGGGCGAGTGGTCGAAGCCACATCATCTCGCAGGTAGAGCTGCACAACCTCTGCACCATCGCGTTTGCCGCTATTGCGCACCTTAACACTCACCTTTACCGACTCACCCATAGCCACCTCGGGGGTCAGCACCTTCAGATCCGAGTAGTCGAAGGTGGTGTAGCTCAATCCGTAGCCAAAGGGGTAGCGAGGTTCGTTGGGGGTGAAGAGATAGCGTGAGAGATACTTTGCTTTGTTGTCGGGTGAGGGCATTGGGCGGCCTGTGCGCTTCATATTGTAGTGGATGGGTACCTGACCGATGTTTAACGGGAAGGTCATCGTCAGACGACCTGCAGGGTTGAAATCACCCGACACAACATCGGCCAATGCCGGACCTGCCATTGTGCCTGCGTGCCAGGTTACCAGCAGGGCATCGGCGTGCTCCACCTCGAAGCCTACATCCATAGGACGGCCCGTAACCAACAATACGACAATAGGCTTACCCGTAGCCTCGAGAGCCGAGAGCAATTCGCGCTGTACCTGCGGCACCTCGATTGAGGTCATACTTGCAGCCTCGCCACTGCACTTGTTGGGCAGACCCATCGTGAGCAGTACGATATCGGCACCTTCAGCCACCTTGACAGCCTCGGCAACGCCACCCTCGATAGCTTTGAAAGGCTTGCAACCCTCGGCATAGGTCACATTTACCTTACCAAAACGGGCCTCAAGACCTTCACGGAAGGTGATGCTGCGCTCGTGCTCAACCAGACCGGGCCAAGCACCGCTCATCTCTTTGCGATTGTCGGCATAGGGGCCAATCAGAGCTATGCGTTCCGAGCCTTTGAGGGGCAATACCTCGCCTTTGTTCTCGAGCAGTACCATCGACTTGCGAGCCACATCGCGGGCCACCTCCAGATTCTTGGGCAGGTATGTTTCGCTCTTGTAGCGTTCGCCTCCATAGCGGAAAGGCTCATCGAAGAGTCCCAGACGGAACTTCATCGCCAAAATCTCGCGGCAGAGCATATTGATAGTCTTCTCCGATACGGCACCCTCTTTGACCAGCTCCTCGCCGTAGCGGATGTAATCACGATCGACCATATTCATATTGACGTGTGCATCGAATGAGAGTTTTGCTGCCTCCTTGCTGTTGGCTACCACTCCGTGTGCACGCATCTCATCGGTTGCGGCGTAGTCGGTTACGATAAAGCCTTTGAAACCGAGCTCGTCACGCAGAAGATCTCGCATAAGCCACTTGTTACCTGATGCGGGGATGCCCTCGAAATCGTTGAACGAGGTCATCACGGTTGCAGCACCCGCCTTGATTGCGGCGCGGTAGGGAGGTAGATAGCGGTCGCGGAACATTCGGCGCGACATATCTACCGTGTGATAGTCGCGACCAGCCTGCGGTGCACCATAAGCGGCAAAGTGTTTTACACAGGCAAGGATAGTGTTGGGGTCACCCAGATTCTCGCCCTGATAGCCGCGTACCATTGCTGCCGAGATTTTGGAGCCGAG
>JBGUTM010000075.1:0-8601 GCA_045133075.1 Alistipes sp.
TGGAGGCTTCGCCGAGCTGCTTCGAGGCAGGCTATAACCTCTCGAATGCACTCTTCCGTTCGGAGCGTTACGATAAGGCCGAGCAGACCCTCAAGGGGTTTGTTGCCGACTCCACGCGGAGTGATAAGGATCGTGCCGAAGCCTACTACAACCTCGGAAATATGCAGTTTATGCAGCAGAAGTTGCAGGAGGCGTTAGAGAGCTATAAAAATTCGTTGAGGCTCAACCCCGAGGATATGGAGGCAAAGTATAACTATGCCTATACCAAGAAGATGCTCGAGCAGCAACAACAGCAGCAACAAGACCAAAATCAGGATCAGAACAAAGACCAGAACAACGATCAACAACAGAATAATCAAAACCAAAACAACCAAAACAACCAAAATAATCAGGATCAAAACAAGGATAACCAACAGCAGAACGATCAAAATCAAGATAAAAACCAAAATCAGGAGCAGAAGAGTAATCCCGATAAGCAGGAGCAGGGCGATGGTCAGCCCCAACAGCAACCCCAGGGTGGAATATCACCTCAGGAGCGCGAGGCTATGTTAGAGGCTATTCAGGCTCAAGAGGATAAGACCCAGGAGAAGGTTAAGGAGAAACAGGGGGTGGTTATCTTCGGCAACAAGAATTGGTAAATTACCTCAATTTTGCCCAACCCCTCGGGTCGTTAGACTCTGTTGTGTGGCATAGGTTGTTGAATGAAAATTGACAAAAAGTTATGGAGTTTGCAAATCCCTATATACTATGGTTGCTCACGGTACTGGTGCCGATGACGGCCTACTACGTATGGCGCACGATGCAGGGCGGAGCCTCAATCCGTATTTCGAGCATTGACGGAGTGCGCCGTGCCCCCAGAACGGTGCGCTACTACCTTCGCCACGCACCCTTTGTGTTGCGATGTGTGGCTGTGATGTTGCTTATCGTTGCTGTGGCACGTCCCCAGTCGGCCGAGCACAACACCAAGACCAATGCCGAGGGTATCGACATTGTGCTGGCCATTGACGTCTCGACCTCGATGCTGGCGCAGGACTTCAAACCCGACCGTATCACCGCCGCCAAGGAGGTTGCAGCCTCGTTTGTGGCCGACCGACCCACCGATCGCATCGGTCTGGTTGTCTTCGCGGGTGAGTCGCTGACACAGAGCCCTTTGACTACCGACCAGAGCACGTTGCAGACCATGTTGGCGCGTATCCGTAGCGGTATTATCGAGGATGGTACGGCGATAGGTAATGGTCTGGCAACCTCTATAAATCGTCTGCGCGAGAGCGAGGCGAAGAGTAAGGTAATTATCCTGCTGACGGATGGCGTGAACAACCGCGGACAGATATCGCCACTCACGGCGGCCGAGATAGCCAAGGAGTATGGTATCAGGGTCTACACCATCGGTATCGGTACCCGCGGACAAGCCCCCTATCCCGCAACTGATATGTTTGGTAACCAGACGGTTGTGATGGCTGATGTGGAGATTGACGAGGAGATTCTTACCTCCATTGCCGAACAGACCGGCGGTCAATACTTCCGTGCTGAGGATAAACAGAAACTCGCCGCAATTTACGATCAGATTAACACCCTCGAGAAGAGTAAGGTCGAGGTGCAGCACCAGACCCTGTTGCACGAGGAGTTTTTACCCTTTGCCCTGGCTGCATTGGCGGCTTTGGTGCTGGAGTTTTTGATGAGATATTTAGTGCTTAAACGAATCCCGTAACAGACGAAATATGTTCCGATTTGCAAATCCCGAATTGTTGTATCTGCTGGCGTTGGTGCCGGTGGCTATTCTCGGCTATATATGGGCGGTTTTGAGCCGCCGCAGAGCGTTGGCCCGCTTTGGCAATGTGGCAACGGTGCGCTCGCTGACCTCGGGCGTGTCGGCCGGCCGTAATCATATGAAATTTTCGATCTTCGTCACCGCGCTGACCCTGGTCATCTTCGCCGCTGCACGACCCCAGTTCGGCTCAAAACTGCGTGAGGAGAAGAGCGAGGGTGTCGAGATGATGATTGCGGTCGATGTGTCGAACTCGATGCTGGCCGAGGATTTTGAGCCGAGCCGCCTCGAGCGTACCAAATATGCTATTGACCGCCTCTTTGAGGGACTTAACCAGGAGCGGGTAGGCGTTATAGTCTTTGCCGGCGAGGCGAAGGTGCAGCTGCCCATTACCTCCGACTATCGTATGGCGCAGGCCTTTGCCAAGCGCATCTCGCCGAGCCTTGTCTCGGAGCAGGGAACATCCATCGGCAAGGCACTCTCGATGGCGATGATGTCGTTTGCGGGGGATAGCGACCGCAGCCGTGCGGTGATTCTTATCACCGATGGCGAGACCCACGATGCCAATGCCCTCGATGTGGCCAAGCAGGCCGCCGAGCAGGGGGTTAAGATATTCACCATAGGTATTGGTACCCCCGAGGGTGCTCCCATCCGTATCAATGGCGATTTTATCCGCGATCAGAAGGGAGAGATGGTGGTCTCGAAACTCAACGAGACAATGCTTGAGGAGATAGCCTCACTCACAGATGGAGCATACGTTCGCGCCTCGAAACAATCTATCGGTCTTGCAGAGATTGTGCAGAAAATCAATGAGTTGGAGCGTGGCGAGATGACCACACTCCGCTTTGAAGAGTATAATGAGCAGTTCCACTATTTGCTCTGGATTGCCCTGGCTCTGCTGCTTGTGGAGTTCCTGTTGCTCGACAGAAAAAATCCGTTGCTTTCGCGCTTCAATATCTTCGATAAGAGGGAGTAAAGGCCAAATGCAGGCCGGCATAAAACCACCCCTTCGGAAGGTTTTGTTTACCGGGCAAATGTGTAAATTAAATCTTTTATAAATAAATTATGTATTCTGCAAAACCTCTCAAAAATCGACAATAAAAACGGGGCGAAAAATATGTATTTTTGGAGTTAAGGCGACAAATTTTTGGATTTCCGAAAAAATGTCGCTATTTTTGTGCCAATTGGAAAATAATGAACTTAAAATGCCGAAGTTGTATGACGAGGTAAACTTGCAGAGAAAACCCCATTGGCTGAAGATCAAACTTCACGATACCGCTACCTATGCGGAGGTCGACCGAATTGTGAAACGCCACTCGCTACATACCATTTGCAGTAGCGGAATGTGTCCCAACAAGTCGGAGTGCTGGAGTAAGAGAACAGCGACATTTATGATTTTGGGGGATATCTGTACTCGCAGTTGCCGCTTTTGTGCGACAAAGTCGGGCCGGCCACTGGCACCCGATGCGGACGAGCCGCAACATATAGCCGAGAGTGTTGCTTTGATGCAACTTCGACACGTTGTCGTAACTTCTGTTACTCGCGATGACCTGCCCGATGGGGGTGCTGCACACTGGGCGCAGACTGTCGAGGCGGTACGAGCGAAGAATCCTAACGCAACAATTGAGCTCCTTATTCCCGATTTGGATGCCCGCCCCGAACTTTTGGAGGTGGTGTTGGCATCAAAGCCCGATATTATCGGGCACAACATCGAAACCGTCCAACGACTTACGCCGCTCGTGCGCTCGAGAGCAAAGTATGATACGAGCTTGGCTGCGTTGAGGTACCTTGCCGAGCAGGGTGCCGTCACCAAGAGCGGTATTATGGTCGGTTTGGGCGAGAACGATGATGAGGTGTTGCAGACACTGCACGACCTGCGCGAGGTGGGCGTGAAGATTGTAACCCTCGGTCAGTACCTTCGACCGACTTTGGAGCACTATCCCGTTGCGGAATACATCACTCCGGAAAAATTCGATTGGTACAGGCAAAAGGCTCTTGAGATAGGCTTCTCCTATTGTGCGAGTGCACCACTGGTGCGTTCCTCGTACTTGGCAGAGGCGGCTCTGGAGAGCGTGAAAAACGGAAAATAACCATCGGGGATGGCGATTTGTCGCTTTGGCCACAGCGGTGGCGCAAGGTGTCGGAAGACCGAAACCGATGGCTAAAAGGGATAAAACGTGTTTGCTTGGTACAAAGACCTGGGTCGTATGGACTATAAGCAGTGCTGGGATTTGCAGCACTCGCTCTTTGATACCCTTCTCTCGAACAAGATGAAGGGCCGCTCGGAGGGTGTGGCAGATGCCGATGATAGTGTCGGTATGGTGCTTATGGTGGAGCATCCCGCGGTCTACACCCTCGGCAAGAATGGCAACGAGAGTAACCTCTTGCTCGGCGAGGAGTATCTGCGCAGCATCGGAGCCGACTTCTACCGCATAGACCGCGGTGGCGATGTAACCTTCCACGGCGAGGGTCAGATTGTGGGCTATCCGATACTCGACATCGAGCGATTGGGCATAGGTCTGCGCGACTATATAGATGCCCTCGAGCAGAGCGTCATCGACACGATGACCCACTACGGCATCGAGGCGGGACGCCTGGCGGGAGCCTCGGGAGTGTGGCTCGGTAGTGCCGAGGAGCGAAATTTGCGTAAGATATGCGCAATAGGAGTTCGCGCTTCACGTTTTATTACAATGCACGGGTTTGCGCTGAATGTATCGACAGACCTGCGCTATTTTAACCACATAAACCCCTGCGGATTTACCGATAAGGGAGTGACCTCGATGGAGCGCGAGTTGGGTTCGGCTCCCGATATGGAGGAGGTCAAGGGTTTGTTAGTTAATAATTTAAGTAGAAATTTGAATGTTAAAATATATAAAAATTAAAGATTATGCCCATAAACAAAAGATGGGTAGTCAAAGAACAGGGCGAGCCCCAAGCCGTGGAGAACCTCTCTGCTGCGTTGGGTATTGCACCCGTGTTGGCTAACCTACTCGTACAAAGAGGCATAGACACCGTAGAGAAGGCAGATAGATTCTTCCATCCGAGCCTCAAGCACCTCCACGATCCGTTCCTGATGAAGGATATGGATAAGGCGGTGGCCCGCGTTGAGCAGGCAGTGCGCAACGGAGAGAAGATTATGGTCTATGGCGACTATGATGTGGATGGTACGACCGCCGTGGCGTTGGTATACAAGTTCCTGCGCCAGATTGGTCACACCAATCTGCTCTTCTACATCCCCGACCGCTATACCGAAGGTTACGGTATCTCGGTGAAGGGTATCGACTTTGCGTCACGCAAGGGTGTGAGCCTTGTGATCACCGTGGATTGCGGTATCAAGGCTACCGAAAAGGTTGTCTATGCAAAGCAGAAAGGCGTGGATTTCATCATCTGCGACCATCACCTCCCCGCCGAGGAGATTCCTCGTGCGGTAGCTGTTCTCGATCCGAAACGCCCCGATTGTCACTATCCGTTTGACGAGTTGTCGGGTTGCGGTGTCGGCTTCAAACTTGTGCAGGCCTATGCCCAGAAGAATGGTATCCCCTTCGAGCAGATTACTCATCTGCTGGATCTGTTGGTGGTGAGTATCGCCAGCGACATCGTGCCCCTGACGGATGAAAATCGTGTATTGGCACACTACGGATTGCAGAAACTAAACTCTTCGCCCTCGGAGGGACTTTCGTCCATAATCAAGATTTGCGGTCTGGATAGCCACACAATCTCGATTGACGATATCGTCTTTAAGATTGGTCCCCGAATCAATGCCGCAGGCCGTATGCGTATGGATCAGAACGATGAGAATGCAGCCCCCTCGGGTGGTCACGCCGCAGTAAGCCTTCTGATTGAGGGTGATGCGAAGATGGCTATCGAGCTGGGTAATGATATCGATTCGTTCAACCAGGATCGTAAAAATATCGATCGTAAGGTGACCCTCGAGGCGCATAATTATATCGAGAGTAACCCCGAACTCAAGGCTCGCAAGAGTACGGTAATCTACAATCCCAAGTGGATGAAGGGTATTGTGGGTATCGTGGCTTCACGCCTTATCGAGACATATTACCGTCCTACGGTGGTGCTGACGATGAGCAATGGCCTTGTTACCGGCTCGGCCCGTTCGATTCAGGGCTTCGACCTCTATCAGGCCGTGGAGTCGTGCTCTGACCTGTTGGAGAACTTCGGCGGACATATGTACGCTGCGGGATTGACTATGAAGCCCGAGAATGTCGAGGAGTTTACTCGCCGCTTTAACGAATATGTGGAGAAAAATATCGACCCGCAGACTCTGGTACCGCAGGTGGATATCGACTCGCCGCTCCTCTTCTCGGATATTACCACAGAGTTCAACCGCCAGCTCAACCGTTTCCAGCCCTTTGGCCCGGGTAACTCGGCTCCGGTCTTTGCGACCTATGCCGTGAGCAACCAGGGCGATGCGAAGTTGGTGGGAGCCGACCTGGAGCATCTGCGTATGGATTTGATGCAGCGCGAGAAGCCCCATACGACAATCCCGACCATCGCCTTCCAGCAGCCGACTCACTACGACTGGGTGCGTGCCGGCAGGCCGATAGATGTGTGCTACCAGATTGTCGAGAATCACTACCGTGGCACGGTGTCTACCCAGCTGCGTATCAAGGATATCAAACCCGTAATGAAGTAAACCGATGGAGAAGAATTATAAACGCGAAGATGTCTACTCGCCCGAGGCTATCGAGGAGCTGAAGGTACACTACCGCGAGATTCTGCGTCTGCTGGGTGAGGATCCCGAGCGTGAAGGTCTGCTCAAGACCCCCGAGCGTGTGGCTAAGGCTATGTCGTTCATCACGAAGGGCTACACCGAAGACCCTATTGAGATTATCAAGTCGGCGATATTTAAGGAGGAATATAAGCAGATGGTGTTGGTCAAGGATATCGAGCTCTACTCGGTCTGTGAGCACCATATGTTGCCATTCTATGGCAAGGCCCACGTTGCCTATATTCCGAATGGATATATCACGGGTCTGTCGAAGATAGCTCGTGTAGTAGAGTGTTTTGCCCGCCGCCTGCAGGTGCAGGAGCGACTGACGGTGCAGATTCGCGACAGTATCCAGGAGGCACTCAATCCTATGGGTGTTGCCGTGGTTATTGAGGCCAGCCATATGTGTATGCAGATGCGCGGTGTCGAGAAGCAGAGCTCGGCAACGACAACCTCTGCATTTACGGGAATCTTCCTTTCGGATCCTCGTACCCGAGAGGAGTTTATGACGTTGATTAGTAACAAATACAGATAAAAGGCACGCTCGCTCTATCGCTGCCTGCGCAAGTGGGGGGAGGAAAGTCCGAGCAACACAGAGCACCGTCCAAGTTAATGGCTTGATGTCCGTAAGGGCATAGTAGTGTAACAGAGAATAACCGCCCCACGAGGAGTTTCGGCCTTTGAGGTTCGGGATTCGGGGTAAGGGTGAAAAGGTGGGGTAAGAGCCCACCGCGGAGGTAGCAATACTCTCCGGCAGTACGCCTGACGGGTTGCAAGACCATGTATACCGATAATTAAGGATTGCTCGTCCGCTGTCGGGGGGTAGGTCGCTGGAGGCTGTGGGAGACCACAGTCGTAGATAAATGATAGAGGCTTCGCCCGTTAGGGTGGAGAACAGAACTCGGCTTATAGAGTGTACCTTTTACTAAAGGGGCTATCGCGACAAGGTTGTCGGATAGCCCCTCTTGTTTGGCCTTTACGGTACTTCCCTCCCGCTTGGTATTTGTGCAAAATGCTGATTTTACCGAGTGACACATCTGTTTTGTTGGTACGAATTTGGATAATTGCCAAAAATGTATATCTTGGTACGGGAAATTTAACACTCGAGAAATGTTAGACGAGAGACTGTTTTATTTTATTCACGGAGTGGTCACAATGTTTTTTATTATGACCGGAGTGAGTCGTATTTGCCGTAAGAAAGCATCTCGACTGGAGCATCTATGCGGAGTCATACTGCTTTATTGGGGCTTCTTGGAGTTGAAGGATCTGATTTTCTATGCAACACCCGTCATTCGAGATAACTACCTGTCTAATCTGCTGATCTTAATCGATATGACCGCCATCCCGGCTGGTTTCTGCTTTGTCGGAGAGCTGCTCAATGCGGGGTGGTACACGATTAGACGAGTTCTCTATTTTGTGTTGCCCTACACTCTGGCAATAGTTCTGTATGCGATAACAAGGTCGATGTGGATATATAACGGAATCTTTATCTACACCGCAATCTACGGAGTATGTTTCTTGACCTATGTCTATTTCGCTGTCAAGCGGTATAACAAAATGTTGAATGAAAACTACTCCAATATCGAGTTCCTCCACGTCAATTGGCTTGTGGAGGCAACTATTGTGTTGGTTGTAGTCTTTTTTGTGTGGGTCATCTCCAGCTACTTCACCTCGTGGATTGTCGATAGTTGCTATCAGTTGATGCTGATGGCAATGTGGGCTCTGGTTCTTCACCACGCCGACCGTCAACAGACGCCTATGATTAGCCAAAATCCATCTCCCTCAAAATTGCCCTCTGACGGTGTTTTGAGCGAGGCTCTGGTGCATAAGTTGGAGGTGTTGCTCAACGAGCAGCATATTTGGAAAAATCCACAACTGACACTCGCAGACCTCGCTATGAGTGTGGGTACCAACCGTACCTATCTCTCGAATTATCTCAACACCTCTCTTAACACAACCTTCTACGACTATATCAATGCCTTCCGTCTAAAGGCGGCATTGGAGCTGTTGAACGACCCCAACTCAACCGCTACGATGGTTGAGATCGCCGAGTCGTGTGGTTTTTACTCCATATCGACTTTGCGCCGTGTGTTTTTCCGGGCCAACGGAT
>JBGUTM010000076.1:0-3643 GCA_045133075.1 Alistipes sp.
CATTTCGCGGTGTTCGCGAAAGCTCATCTCATACATTTCAATCAGATTGGATTTTAACATTTTCTTTCTTTATTTTTAGGTTTGTCGCAAATCAGGGAGACAAACTATTTATCTTGAGTTCGATTATCGTTATTTGTATCATTTATAGGCTCCTTTTGAGCATCTCTATCCTCGGGTCGTTCCCAGAGGCGTATTTTAGATTCGGTGCCATTTTTGAGTCGCTCGATATTTTTGCGGTGGGTCCACAATAGCAGTATTGCCACCAGAATCGAGAATGCGATGAATGTCCACGAGATATCTCCGTCACGCTTGTAAGTGGTGTGCGAGAAGATGCCGACAAAGACTGGAAACGAGCATCCTGCAATCATCGAGGCGAGGGAGACATAGTGAGATATCATAAAAATCAGGAACCACACGCCGAAGCAGAGCAACATAATGGTAGGGTGAATACCTGCCATAGCACCTACGAGTGTGGCAACACCTTTGCCACCTTTGAAGTTTGCGAACACGGGGAAGATGTGTCCGAGGACGACAAATATGGTTGCGATGATTTTGAGATTTATGACCCACGGAGCGGTGATATTGGGGTCGTACTTGAGTAGTGATACTATTGTCACAGCCACAAAGCCTTTGATAAAGTCGATTGCGAAAACGGGCAGTGCAGCACGTCTTCCCAACACGCGCAACATATTGGTAGTGCCGGCATTTTTGCTGCCGTGCTCACGGATATCTACACCATAATATCTGCGACCAATCCACACTGCCGAAGGGATTGAGCCTAACAGATAAGCGATTATCATAATCGCGATTGCACAATAGTAAGTTATAATCATAAGCCTCACTTTTAGGCAAAGTTCGCCACAAATATAATAAATTTTTCTGATTAAGGCTTTTTTCTGTAAAAAAAATGTGGGTCGCTTTAGTCAGTTTCGAGGGATTGTATTATCTTTGTTCCCCGTATTGTGTTTATTTTATAAATAAGGTGATATGACACTTCGTAATGTGCTCGAGCCGATGTTTTCGGTGCGTTGGTGGCTGTCGTGGGTAGCCATCTTTTGTGGTTGCGCCATAATGGCGGCAGGATTCGTCTTTTTTATCAATCCCTACAATATAGTTCCGGGAGGAGTCTATGGTGCAAGTATCGTTATGCACAACCTCTTTCCCTCGATTCAGGTAGGTACCTTCGGCTATATGTTCGATGTACCGTTGCTGATCTTGGCGATGGTGCTCTTCGGGGGCTCGTTCGGTGCCCGCACGGTTATCGCCGCGCTGCTGACTCCGGGATTGATGAATATCATCTCCTCGTTGGTATACCCTTCGCAGGAGGCGTTGCAGGCACTTGACCCCTCGCAACTGTTGGGCGGTAATATCGACCTGTCGAACGACTTGATGTTGGCCACCGTCATCGGAGCGGCGATGCTGGGTATCGGCGTAGGCCTTGTGGTGCGTAATCAGGCAACAACGGGCGGTACAGATATCGTTGCGATGGTGCTGCAGAAATATGCCCATATCAACTTCTCGAACGGTGTGCTTATCGCCGATGCTGTGGTTGTTCTCTCGGGTCTGCTCGTTATCGGCTTCGGCTGGGGTAAGGCCGAGGATGTTGAGGCCGGAGGATGGCTACTGTCGCTCTACTCGCTTATCGCGATATTTATCTCCTCTCGAGTTATCGCTCACGTTATTGATGGTGCATCCTACGACAAGTTGATTTTTATCATCAGCGACAACCATCAGGAGGAGCTTCGCGAGTTTATCACCAAGGAGCTCGACCGCAGTGCTACCTATATCAAGGCTCGCGGAATGTATACGGGTGCCGACAAGGAGATGATTTTCCTGGTGGTAAGCCGTAAGGAGGTCCACAGCGTGGAGCATCGCATCAAGGATATCGACTCGCAGGCGTTTGTGGTAGTTACCGATGCTTACGACACCTATGGCGAGGGCTTCAAGCCGCTGCCCGATAAGGGTGATATTAAGGCCGCATAGAGCCGCTGTGTTGAGCAAACATAAACAAACGCAAAAGTGTTAAACAAACTTATTGTTGAAAATTTTGGAACTGAAAAATATAAATAATCTAAGACCCTTGCAGGGGGATGGACGTAAGCTCTATGTGGAGACCTATGGTTGCCAGATGAATGCCGGCGATACCGAGATTGTAGTCTCGCTGATGCAGGACGAGGGTTACTTCTACACCGATCGTGTCGAGGAGGCCGATATAGTGCTGGTCAATACCTGCTCGATTCGCGATAATGCCGAGCAGAGGGTGTGGGGACGCTTGAGCGAACTGCGCCGCTACCGCAAGGCAAAGCCTTCGCTCATCCTGGGAGTCATCGGCTGTATGGCCGAACGACTGAAGGAGTCGCTTATCGAGTCGGAGTATGGGGTCGATATTGTTGCCGGCCCCGATGCCTACCGCGACCTGCCGCGCCTGGTGCGAGAGGTTGAGGCTGGAGGCAAGGGTATCAACGTACTGCTCTCGCGTGAGGAGACCTATGCCGAGGTGGCTCCCGTTCGTCTGGATAAGAACGGTGTGTCGGCATTTATCTCGATTATGCGCGGATGCAACAACTACTGCTCATACTGTGTGGTGCCCTATACACGAGGCATCGAGCGCAGTCGCGACCCGAAGACCATTCTTGCCGAGGCGAAGACTCTCTTCGAGAATGGCTACCGCGAGGTTACGCTGCTCGGACAGAATGTGAACTCATATAAGTTTGGTGATGTGGATTTTCCGGAGCTTATGCGCCGTGTCGCCGAGGTGTCACCTCTGTTGCGAGTACGTTTTGCGACCTCCCATCCGAAGGATATGAGCGATGCTCTGCTGGAGGTTATGGCCTCGAAGCCCAACATCTGTCGTTGCATACATCTTCCTGCGCAGTCAGGCTCGACCGTGATGCTCGAGAAGATGAATCGCAAATATACCCGCGAGTGGTACCTCGACCGTATTGCGGCAATCCGCCGATATATGCCCGATTGTGCCATTACGACCGACCTTATCGCCGGCTTTAGCGGCGAGACAGAGGAGGATCATCAGCAGACCTTGTCGCTTATGCGTGAGGTGGGCTACGAGTTCGCCTATATGTTCAAGTATTCGGAGCGACCCGGCACCTTCGCCCAGCGACATATGGGCGATGATATCCCGGAGGAGTTGAAGACCCGCCGTCTGTCGGAGATTATCGAGTTGCAGAACGAACTCTCGGCCGAGAGTAACCGCAGGGATGTGGGCAAGGAGTTTGAGATTTTAGTTGAGGGAGTGTCGAAGCGTAGTGATAAACAACTCTTCGGCCGAACCTCACAGAATAAGGTTGTGGTCTTTGACCGTGCCGACTTTAAGGCAGGCGATTATGTGAGGGTGAGGGTTACGGCCGCCTCCTCGGCGACACTGCAGGGAGAGGTGATTTGATGATTGATAATTTTCCTTAAATCCCCTAAACTCCCTAAAAAAGATAAAAAAACTTAAATAAAGAGATAAAAGAATGGCTTTACAATGTGGAATCGTAGGTCTGCCCAACGTGGGTAAATCGACCTTGTTCAATTGTCTGTCGAATGCGAAGGCGCAGTCGGCAAATTTTCCCTTCTGTACGATTGAGCCCAATGTGGGCGTGATTACGGTGCCTGATGAGCGACTGATTCGTCTGGCCGAGAT
>JBGUTM010000077.1:0-2891 GCA_045133075.1 Alistipes sp.
TGCTGCCGAGCGCGAAGCCTCCGCTGCGCTCAGGATGGTGATGCCCGAGCAACCCTTCGTTACGGGTGAGGAGAGATTAACCATCGCACGACCCATCATCGGGCCTCCGTTCAGTACCTTAACATCTCCTTCGGGAAGACCGCCGGCAACCTCTACCAGTGCGGTGATGGGGGTGCCCATACGTGTCAGCATATTCTTCGGCGAGGAGATATGCTTACCAGTAACGGTAACCACACGCTCGATAAGGGGTTTATTCTTCTGTACGGCTTCGTATACCGCAACCGTAGTCGATGCGTTGCAGACCACTGCACCCACATCAATAGGCAATCCCGGCGGGGGAGGTACCTCACGACCGGTGACGGCCGCGATAAGCTGCTTCTCGCCACCCTGCGGGTATTGGGTCTTCAGTGCTACAACCTCGATACCGAACTCCTTGTGAGTAAGCTCGCGCAGATGAGCGATTGCATCAGGCTTGTTATTCTCAACGCCGATATATGCCTTCTCCACACCGAGTGCACGTTTGAGGATATTGACACCGACAACCATCTTCTCGCCATACTCGAGCATTGTGCGGTAGTCAGATGTGAGGTAGGGCTCACACTCCACGCCGTTGATGATGAGCACCTCGGCCTTCTTGCCCGGAGGTACCGACAACTTGACGTGTGTGGGGAAGGTTGCACCACCCATACCTACAATACCAGCCGCCTTGATGCGCTCGATAATCTCTTTCGGCTCGAGCGAGTACTCCTTGACCAGCTCCGTGCTACGGTCGATGCTCTCGATCCACTCATCACCCTCGCGCTTGATGGTGATCATCATCTGGCGCAGACCCTGACCGTTGGGTTGCATATCGACAGCCGTAACCGTACCCGAGATGGGCGAGTGGATATTTGCAGACATAAAACTTGCCGCCTCGCCGATAAGCTGGCCGGTCAGCACCTTGTCGCCCTTGGCAACCTTTGCCACTGCAGGTGCGCCGATATGCTGGCCGAGGGGGATAGTCACGACATCGGGCAGAGCCATCACTTCGATAGCACTATCCTTACTCCATTTTTTGTTGTCTGACGGATGAATACCGCCTATTGGAAATGTCTTCATCATTTTAATTGATACTTGAAAATTGATAATTGACAATTAAATGTGTTTTTATCAATCTATTTTTTACTTTTCAACCTTTTCCTCTACGGGTGCTGCCGGCTTCGGTGCGGGAGCAACCTTCGGCTCTTTGGGCAGCGGAGCCAGACCAATCATCGTAATCGAACCGGTGGGACACTCGTTTACGCACTTGCGGCACAAACGACACTTGTCCGAATCGATGTAGGCTACGTTGTTCTCCACGGTGATGGCTCCAAACTCACACACCTTGGCGCACTTGCCACAACCGATACAGCCGGCTTTGCAGGCCTTCATTACCACGGCACCCTTATCCTTCGATACGCACGAAACGAAGATTGCTCGCTGCTTGGGCCACTTCTTGCGAAGCTCGATAATACCCTTCGGGCAGGCCGTCACGCAGGCTCCACATGAGGTACACTTCTCGGCATCGACCTCCGCCAAACCGGTCTCGGGATTGATGTGGATAGCATCGAACTTACACGCCGTCACGCAGTCACCATAGCCCAGACAGCCGTATGCACATCCTGTCTCACCGATATAGAGTGATGCCGCCACGGCGCACGATTTCGCGCCATCGAACTGATTGGTGCGGGGACGCTTCTCGCACGTTCCGCCACAACGCACCGTTGCTACACGAGCCTCCTTGACGGGTGCGGCCTTGCCCAGATAGTCGGCGATAGCCTTCATCACCTCGGCTCCTGCTGCAGGGCAGTAGAGTGCCGAGATGTCGTCATTCTTGACCAATGCCTCGGCCATATTACGGCATCCTGCAAAACCACAACCTCCGCAGTTGGCACACGGAAGCATCTTCTCGACCTCGTCAATACGGGGGTCTTCTTCGACCTTGAATCTCTGGGCCACGAAGTAGAGGACTACTGCCGCCAGTATACCCAAAGCACAAAGTGTCAATACGGTAAATAGTAAAATAGTCATTACTTTATATTTTAGAAATTGTAAAACTTACTTTTTCGGCTACCCTGCCGCCAAATATCCATAGCAATAAGTAGTATATCGCCACACCTCCCAATGAGCCGAGTGCGGCAATACCCTCGTCAAAACCGACCATCGAGGCGACAATAAGCACGGCAACCAGCACCACCAGCGGTGCAACGTATGCCACGGCCACGGCCCACAAGCCCACCTTGCGGCGCACGGCAACCATAACCTCCTCGCCAACCGTGAACTCCTCGCCGTGGAGAACCTTGACATCTATCATCTTCTCGGCAGATTCGCTCATTCCACACGCCTTGCGTGCTGCGCACGTACCACACGCGCTATTAGCGATGATCTTTACACGTACCACCTCTCCCTCGATGCTTTCGATGTGGCCTCGGTGTTCGATATGTTCCGGATTAGCCATTTGTGGCCGGCTATCTTGTTAGAAACTATATTTGTTGATCAGCGGCATCAGACGCTCGTGCTTGAAGGCACATGATGAGAGTCGCAATACCGGCGGGAATTGGTAGCGCTTCTTCTCGTTGAGCATAATCATCGAGTGAATCTTCTCGACAACCTCCGAGTCGAAGCCGGCGTTGATAATCTCCTCGCGGTGCTGTCCCTCCTCAATCATACGAATCAGAATGGCATCGACCACCTCATACGGAGGCAGGATGTCGCTATCCTTGTGGTTGGGGCGCAACTCCGATGAGGGCTCCTTTGTGAGGATGCTCTCGGGGATGACCTCGCCGAACTCGCGGTTGATGTAACGCGCCAACTGGTACATCTCGGTCTTGTAGAGGTCGCCCGTAACACTGAACGCACCTGCCGTGTCGCCG
>JBGUTM010000078.1:0-2216 GCA_045133075.1 Alistipes sp.
TTGGAGCCGTTGAATTGCTCGACCACGCGGGCATAGTTCTGTAAGCCCGCATCCAGGCGAGCAACCATCTCGGCATCGGCTCCCTTCTGTGGTGCATAGACGTATGCTGCACCCCGCTCGCCATAGAGGGGATTTGTCACATCACACGCCACCGTAAACTCTGCCTCGGATAGCTCCTTCATCACTTCTGAAGCATCTATCACGGCAAGTTGCTCGAGTGAGGCTCCATCGCCGACAAGTTCGCCTCCCTCCGAATCCAGAAGGCGGAATCCTAATGCCCGGGCCATACCGAGGCCGCCATCGTTGGTGGCACTGCCTCCGATGCCGACCAGGAATCGGCGACAACCACGTCTCAAGGCATCGGCAATCATCTCACCCGTACCGAAGGTGGAACTCTTCAGCGGGTTGCGCTCTTCGGTTGTGAGCAGTGGCAGTCCACTCGCTGCCGACATCTCCATCACGGCAGTCCTACCCTGCTCGATGATGCCATAACGAGCCTTGATTGGACGCCCCAGCGGGTCGGATACCTCGACCTCGACATACTCGCCATCAAGGGTCTCGACCAGAGCCTCCACCGTACCCTCGCCTCCATCGGCGATGCTCACCTTGTGCACAGCGCACTCGGGCAGCACACTTTGCCACCCTGCTTCAAAGGCATCGGCCACCTCTCGCGAGGATAGCGACCCTTTGAACGAATCAACAGCAACAGTTATACACTTCATAACTCTCTGTCATTACAATTATTGTGGCAAAACTAATTCCGCCCCGATAAATTTTCTATCAATCTATCTGCGATTTAGTCCTACATCTCGAACTCGACAATGATACAGTTGTGGTCCGAGTATTTATAGCCGTGCTCGGTACCATCAACCTTAACCTTTGTGGTCATATCGTCCTCGTTGTTGGGCATATAGGCACGCACAACTCGCTTCATCATATCAGGTGATGCATACATAAAGTCGATACGTGAAGGTGCCTGCTTGTTACCATATATAATTCGGATAATATCTTTATAGTCCGTATTGTCCAGAATATAGTTATGAACCTTATATCGGGTGTCAGTCGTACTTCCGTAGTTATACCACTGCTCATCCTGACGCGATTTGGAGTTGAAGTCTCCACACATAATCCAATTCTTCTGCGACTGGTAGGTCGAGCTATTCTTGGTTTGGCCGATAATCCACTTCATCTCGCTCAAGCGATACGTATCACCCTCGTTGTTGTTGGCTGAAGTGGTCTGATTGTCGGCGTTCGGCTTATAAGCCTGTGGCCAGAGGTGCAGACCGACAAAGTTGATACCATTCTGCTGAACGTGGAATCCGCCATGCGAAACATTTGAGTTGGTACTCGATGTAGTCTCCTTAGTACCCTTGGTTCTGTTACCGAGCTTCTGTTTCAGCGAGAGTGATGATGACGAAGTGATAACAACGGGATAGTTATCCTGATAGGCTCCGAATGTCCAATAACTATGACCATACGCTTTGGCAACAGTACTCCAAGTAAGGTCATTATTACCATCAACAAGATATTTTCCGGTCTGGCGTTGAGCCTTTGTAATAGACTCCTCATTCTTGTCCTGCCAATTGGTTTTTGCCTCGCACCAGACACAAATGTCAGGAGCCTGCTTCTTGACCCAAGCGGTGAAATTCTTGTAGCCATTATGCTGATCGGCCCACATACCCTGCTGGATATTCCAATAGAGCACCTTGAGCGTATTGGTCGGCATATCCTTAACCTTGGTCACCACGATATCGTCCACATAGTAACCCAATGCCGAGCCGCTCGAAGAGGTTGCATAGATATCCATAGCCGTATCATCACGGGCATCATTTATGACAAACTTAAGTGTATGCCAGGTCTTAACATCGCTGATTGCTGCCGGTATGGTGAGTTTGGTGCGGTCTACGATAAACTCCGCATACTCATTCAAGCCCTTCACCTCCACCTCGGCCTTGCCGTTGCGGGTATAGCCGTGGTTTGCCTGTGTGAGCTCTATCTTTGTTCCGTCAAGATATGCCTCGGTGATAAAGCCCGAATTACGGAACCATACATTCACATCACAAAGCAGACCGGCCATAGCTGCAAACTTAAACTCTACGGCCACCTGAGCCGGCTTTGAAAGATTGGTAAAGGGTGCTGTGCGGTAGCGGCCGCGACCACCCGAAGCCTTTGCACCGACACCGATATAGCCGGGACGCTCCTCTACACGGAATAAC
>JBGUTM010000079.1:0-3764 GCA_045133075.1 Alistipes sp.
AATAAATTAAGCCTGGAGTTCGACCCCGAAAGTGGTCACAAAAATTTCGTATTGGGAATCGCCTGTCCTTCCGGTTGGGAGAGTGAAATTCCGAATGCAGAACATACATATTTAGAGTTTTTTCGCAATGAGTGCGGATTACCTATCGATCTTTGCATAAAGGAGAGCGATGCTGCATTCTTTTCGAAATACAAAATAGGAGAATACGGCCCCGAGGATACTGTGTTGGTTATCGATTTAGGCTCAAGCACCATTGATTTTACAACATTTTCAAACTCAAAATGTTGGAAGGAGGGATGTGGCAGCAACACCTTTGGTGCTCACAAAATTGACGACATATTGTTAAATGCGGTCAAAACGTATGGCAACAACGCACAAAACACAAAACTCGTCAATGAGTTGAGAGGTGAACACGGAAGATGTGACGAATACATATCTTTATGTGTCAGAGAGGCTAAAGAGGATTTCTACGCGCTGTCCGAGCGCGATCCCAATACCAAAATCGCAAAGGAGCCTACCGTTGATTTTACCCCATTGGCTATCACATATGCCGCAATGTGCCCCAAATGGGAGGGCAACATATTTGACCACGCCATACAGTATATCGCCACCAACAAGGAGTATAACAATCTTATTCACAATTACAAGAGCGGCATCAAGCAAGAGCTCGAGAATCTCAAGAAGAGATTGGATGCAAATAACATACATCCAAACAAAGTCTTACTATCGGGTGGAGCAAGTAGTATGCCCTTTATTCAGCAATATACGTTGGATATTTTCGGAATACGACCGGATGTTGACGAACAGCCAGAACGCGTTGTGTCGGACGGCATTGCTTTATATGCAAAAACACAAAGAGATGCATGGGAAAGGATCAAATCAGCTCTTGAAGCCATTGATTATGCAGAGCAATACATCGGCGTAGAGATACAGACAAGATTGGAAGTAACAAATACATATCTACCTACATTCTTGGAAGAATTTTTGGGACCCAAAGATTTAACCGGTGGCAGTATGAGATGGGCTATTACTAATCAGTACTATAGTTTAATCTCGAACAAAACTTATATAGACCTATTGGGGCAACGAGCTAATAGGTATATAACCTCAAAGGTCGCTTCCTATATACACGATGCAATCTACAATGAATTTCACATCGATATCGACATCTCTGATGTAAACATTAGCGTTGATGTATCTGCCGTCAGACGCAAGTTGGTCAATCTTGAATCAAAAGTACGACAGATCTTAATAGACGCAACAGGCCCTCACATCTTTACAGGTTATGACGACAACCGACCTCGACCATTATTCGAGAGGCAGAAGGTTGTGCAGCTATGCAAAGAGCGTTTATGCATTCGAGAGCCATTTCAAATTACCTATGATGAAGAGGATCTTAACCGAATATCAACCTCCATCAGAAAACAATGTATTGCCGAGGCAAAGAGGATTTTCTATACCAAGCAACTATTCGAAACTACGTTCAAGCAATAGAACTTATACTTAATCCCGAAGAGGCTGTCCGACTTTAGAGTTGCGACAGCTTCTTTTTTGTAACTATATGTGAAATTCGATGACAGATTTTATCCATCGGCTCACTCTATAGTATCGAAAACCTCTCAAAAGTTTGAGAAGCATTGTAAAACTTTAGTCCGGCACTATAACAAAAATAGGCAGATAACAAATCATTAAAATTAAAGATATGTTGATTACTATTTCACTTTTAATTCTCGCCTACTGGATTGTAGGCAAGGATTATAGCTCTCTGGTAGAGCGTATTAATAACACCGATTGGCGGGGCAAGTTGAATACCCTAATGGACAAACTGCGCCCGTGGGCTCTCAAGGCCGGCCGTGTAGCTGCCCGCCCTCTGTTGCAATTCTGCTATGTGATGGAGGACGACAAAACATCTACCCTCGACCACGTACTGATTTATGCAGCCATCTGCTACACAATTCTGCCAATCGACCTCTTACCCCGAACGATATTCAGATTTTTGGGCATATTGGACGATGGCGTAGCGGTACTCTATGTCTACAGAAAGATTAAGGATAAGATTACCCCCGAAATCAATGCCCAAGTTGAGCAGACCCTCAACGAATGGTTTGGTGCAGAATACGAGATGATTGAGGAATAACAACAATTATAAAACACAAAATTACAATGAAACATCTATCTCGAATTTTCAAAGCGTTGCTCGGTGTAGCAGCCTTGATTCTCACAACATTTATCGCGACCGGGCAGCTAACTTGGCGCACAATCCGCAATTGGTGGACAGGAGCTGCCAATCGCCTGCGACAGATCGCTATGGCTACATTCCTGCTTATTATTGCAGGTATTGGCATCCTTATCGGCCGCATCTATTATGTAGACAATTATGGGCGTGATTATTACGACCAAAAATTATCAGATCACATCATCCTGCGCTCATTTGCAGACAATAGGTGGCAGGTGTATAACAAGCTCTCCGAAGAGTATACCACCGAAAAGATAAATTGGCTGGTAGCTAACGAAGGCGACTCACTGGCAGTATATGCACTCTCTGACAAGCGTGGTTATATCAATACTGATACGGGCAAAATTGTAATTGATGCTAAAGACAACTGCTATAACAAAGCCTGGGTATTCTCAGAAGGTGTGGCCGCTGTTATGAAAGAAGGAAAAATCGGTTTCATCAATACTAAGAATGAAGTGGTAATACCTTTCCAATTCGACTATACCGATAAATGTAGGATGTATGACTTCGGCTATATATTTCACAATGGACATTGCGCAATTCCCAATAAGGATGGTGATTTAGGCCTAATCGATCTCTCAGGCAAGTGGATTGTAGAACCTGAATATGATGAGATTTGGAGTCCCAACTCGCATGGATATCGAATAATTATCAAAGACAATAACTACGGCATTTTGGATTCGGCCGGCACGATTAAATATCCTGTCGAATATAGCTATATAAGTGCTATCTCCGAAGGGTTTGTTCTGGCAAAAAACGGACATATGTGGAAGGTAGACTTTGAAGATAATATCGTGCAGCCTTTTTTATTCGATGACACCAGCCACCTCTATTATCCGACAGGTTATAACGACTGTGATGAGATTGTATATGAGCTATCGGATTATGTGCAATATGAAGTAACGAATAGATATGGCATTATGAATCGCATCACAGGCGAAGTGATTACTCCGGCCATATATTCAGGTATCAACATGTTATCAAAGAGGGTGTTTAGGGTTCAAGAGTCCAATATCTATGAGTGGCACCTTCTGGATACTGAAGGTAATGTCATAAAAAGATAATTCCGTGTACTCTCAATAAATTATGGCAATGTTTTTCAACAAACATTGCCATAATCTATGTTACAACATCTATCTATTATATTTGTAGAACTCATCCATATCCAACACCGCTCGGCGAATAGATCTATAATCATCCTGTGGTACTTGGCAGTACTCTATCTCTCCATTTTCGAGTTCCTGCTGAAAAAGCCCCAATGGATAACGTGTAGTGTTGATTAAATCCACATAGCAACCGTAATCTATTGAATATACATTAAACTTCATACCGGGATTATCTCTGCTGGAGATATTCTGCTTGATGATATGCAGGATTCTGGAGTCGTACAAGAAGTTAATCATATCATCCACACTGTCATTCCTTAATAAAAATGCTCGTGCTTGCCTCTTGTTGATAACATGCTCCACAATCCACGCAAGCAACGGCATAGCATTTTTATATGCCATAATAGGATTTTGTTTATCTT
>JBGUTM010000080.1:0-1415 GCA_045133075.1 Alistipes sp.
CCTACCGACTGCTCATCAAGGATGGTTTCCCTGCCGAAGATATAATTTTCGACCCCAACATCCTCGCAGTTGCTACCGGCATCGAGGAGCATAACACCTACGGCAAGGCCTTCATTGACGCCACGCGCTACATCAAGGAGCATCTACCCTACGCAAAGGTCTCGGGCGGAGTGAGCAACCTATCATTCGCCTTCCGAGGCAACAATCGAGTGAGGGAGGCAATGCACTCGGCACTCCTCTACCACGCCGTAGCGGCAGGTATGGATATGGGTATAGTCAATGCACAGATGTTGCAGGTATACAGCGACATTGAGCCCGAACTGTTGGAGCGTATCGAGGATCTGCTACTCTGCCGCCGTAGCGATGCCGCCGAGCGACTGATTGAGTATGCACAACAATTATCCACCACAGCCACCACCGAGAGTGTAAAGGATGAGCAATCGTGGCGCAACGCCTCACTCAAGGAGCGCGTGGCACACGCTATGCTGCGCGGTGTGGCCGACCATATCGAAGAGGATACTGCCGAGGCTCTGCAAGAGTTCAAATCTCCGATGGAGGTAATCGACCGAGTGTTGATGCCCGCGATGGAGCAGATTGGACAACTCTTTGGTCAGGGCAAGATGTTCCTGCCGCAGGTGGTCAAGAGTGCCCGAGTGATGAAACGTGCAGTATCAGTACTAACACCACACATCGAGGGTGATTACACCTGCCACCGAGCCGGCACGGTAGTTTTGGCAACGGTCAAGGGTGATGTCCACGACATCGGCAAAAACATAGTTTCGTTGGTGCTCTCGTGTAACGGCTATGAGGTTATCGACCTGGGTGTGATGGTCGAGGCGGAGGATATCATCCGCACTGCCATCTCGAAAGGTGCCGTTGCCATCTGCCTGAGCGGACTTATCACCCCCTCGCTCGAGGAGATGTGTCGCGTAGCCTCGCTGGCCGAGCAGCAGGGATTGCGGACCCCGATAATCGTGGGTGGTGCGGCCACCTCCGATATGCACACGGCTGTAAAGATTGCCCCACTCTACTCGGGATTGGTCATCCACTCTCGCAACGCGAGCCACAATGTAAAACTTCTCTCGCAGCTATCTAACGGCTTGGAGGCTGTACGCCTCGAAGCGGAAATCGCCAAGGAGCAACAAACCTTGCGCGAGGAGTTCGAGCTCGACACCAAACGACTCGTTCCCATCGTTGAACGCCGCAAGGAGCGCACACACAAAAGGGTCGAAGATATTGTAACGCCCAATCACACGGGCCGTTTGGTCTTCCCCGAGATAGATATCGAACAGGTTGAGCCGCTGATTGATTGGAATTTCTTCTTCACCTCGTGGGGATTGAAGGGCCGCTACCCCGAAATTTTCGACCATCCGCAGTATGGAGCCGAGGCTCGCGAGGTGTATGATGATGCTCAG
>JBGUTM010000081.1:0-6785 GCA_045133075.1 Alistipes sp.
AATCCGATTGAGACCTATATGTTGAAGATTGCATTCGACACCAACGAGCAGCAAGCTGACGAATTGAGCGACATCGTCCTCAAGGAGATTCAGAAGATCGCTGCCGAGGGCCCCTTGGCAGAGGATATCGAGAAGTCTCGCGAGTTCTTCCTCAAGAATTGGAAGAACACCCTCGAGCAGAACAGCGGCTGGATGCATATCATCCGCAGTTGGTACGAGAGCGGCATCGACCAGTATGGTGAGTATGAGGGTATCGTTAAGAACCTCAAGTACAGCGATGTTCAGAAGTTGGCCAAGAAGATTCTCAAGGACAACAATATGGTCTACGTTGTAATGCGTCCCGAGGCGAAGTAGACCCTCCCAAGCACACGAAAAGACCGCCGCTGAAAAGTGGCGGTCTTTGTGTTTTATGGATGTTCGTTAATAAGGAGGTTAAGGAAATTAAAGAGTTCGCGCAGACTTTCCAACTCCCCCAAACTCCCTAAATTCCCTATTAACCCGCACTCATAACGCAGAAATTCGCCATTTTCATAATCCTGATAAAAAGTGGTCAAAATGGATGAAGCTCAAGGCTTGCGAAGATAAGAAAACCGCAGTTTACTTAACGTAAATGAGGATTTTCGTATCGAGCATAACGCAGAAATTCGACATTTTCGCAATCCCGATAAGAAGTGGTCAAAATGGATGAAGTTCAAGGCTTGCGAAGATAAGAAAACCGCAGTTTACTTAACGTAAATGAGGATTTTCGTATCGAGCATAACGCAGAAATTCGACATTTTCACCACTTCTTCCAAGTAGGTATAAAGACCTATTTTATGTTCTAAAGGAGTGTTTTTACAAAATATATTATATATTTGTAAGTTGTTGAGAAGATAAAAAACAAAAAATCAAAATGAAGGAACATTTACAAAATCTTGACGCTCTGAACATTAACCTGGGTTCAGGCGAAATGTTTATCGTAAACATCATCCTGGCATTTGTTATGTTTGGTGTGGCTCTCGGCATCAAACCCGGAACCTTCAAAGATGTTTTCCGAAACCCAAAATCGGTTATTCTGGGCATTGCGCTACAATGGGTTGGTCTGCCCGCCGTGACTTTCCTGGTCGCAATCCTGCTCAATCCCGTCATTACGCCGATGGTAGCTATCGGAATGTTGTTGGTGGCTTCGTGTCCGGGAGGCAACATCTCGAACTTTATCTCTTCGCTCTCGAAAGGAAATATCGAGTTGTCGGTCTCGATGACCGCAATATCTACGGCATTTGCACCTCTTATCACCCCTTTCAACTTCTGGTTCTGGGGTACGCTCTACTGCCGTTACGCATCGGTACACAACGACATTCCGACACTGACAATCCCCTTTGGCGATATGCTGGAGCAGATTCTGCTGATTCTTGGCATACCCATCGTGCTGGGTCTGTTGTGCTCACGATACCTCCCCAATCTGTCGAATAAGCTGAAGAAACCCTCTTCAATCTTGTCGATTCTGCTCTTTATCGGTATGGTTGCAGTTTCGCTCACACAAGTCCTCACCGCACTGGAGCAGCGTTGGTCGGTATACGCAGGTATTCTCTCGGCATTGGTCGTTGTGATTATCCACAATGCAAGTGCTCTTGGTGCAGGTTTTGGCAGCGCAACACTGATGAAGACCTCCAAGGAGGATCGCCGCTCACTAACCATCGAGACCGGTATTCAAAACTCAGGTCTGGGCCTGGCATTATTGTTCAATGCCTCCATCTTCCCACCCGAGGTTTGGCAAAATAATGGAGGTATGGTAATCGTTACCGCATTGTGGGGTATCTGGCATATTGTTTCGGGTCTAACGGTAGCTACTCTCTTCCGCCGTGTATCGCTCAAAGTATAACCTATGGCTAAAAAGGAGAAAAAAATTCAGGATTACGACTTTATGTACGATTTTCTACGTTACTACGTGGATTTCGCACTTAAGCTCTCGTATCGTCACATCAAATATGTAGGCAAGGAGCGCATTCCGCAAGACGGAGCGGTCATCTATGCCCCTAATCACACCAACGCTCTGATGGATGCGTTGGTAATTTTGGCTATGGACCACAAGCAGAAGGTCTTTGTGGCTCGTGCCGACATCTTCCGCAAGCCCGTTCTGGCCAAGATATTCCGCTGGCTCAAGATTATGCCGATTATGCGTATGCGTGACGGTGCAGACGAGGTTCGCAAAAACAACGAGACCATCGAAAAGGCGGTCGATGTACTGCGCGACAAGATTCCGTTCTGCATCTTCCCCGAGGGTCAGCACCAGACGAAATACTCGGCGCAACCACTGGCAAAGGGTATCTTCCGCATAGCCTTCCAGGCACAGGAATTGATGCCCGATATGCCGCTCTACATCGTCCCGGTGGGTATGCGCTACGGCAATTTCTTCCGCTTCCGCTCAACGGTACGAGTGCAGATTGGCGAGCCGATAAATGTGCAGGAGTTCCTCGCCGAACACTCCGAGATGACCGTCCCCGAGCAGATGAACGCTATCAGAGAGTTGCTTGACGAGCGTCTGAAGGAGGCTATATTCTACATCCCGAACGATGAATACTACGATGGCACCCACGAAGTGTGTGCTGCCGTGGTCAAACGCCGCGTAAGGCATCTGCGCCGCAGCGATAAGAGATGGCGTAAGGCTAAACGTATGGATATATTCTTCGAGGCCAACAATGCCACTGTGGCACAAATTACACGTCTGCGCGAGGAGAAACCCGAGGTGGCCGAGAAGTTACTCGCTTTGGGCAAAGAGGCCGCCGAAATGCGCCTGGCTGACGATATAAGTCTCTCGTCAGTTGCCGTGCGCAACTTCACTCTGTCGCAGGTGATGAAGTATCTGCTACTCATTGTGTCGCTCCCCTACTCGATACCCGCCACAATCCTATCGTTGCCACTTACCGGAGTGCTGGCGAAGTTGTGCGGTATGTTCAAGGATGGAGCTTTTCACAACTCGGTACGCTATCTGGTAAGCATCCTGCTCTGGCCCTTGCTGATGATACTCTACGCTATCATAGCATACATCTGTCTGCCGTGGCAGTGGGCACTACCACTCACGCTGGCTCTACTCCCGGCACCTATCGTGGCGCAGGAGGTCTATCGTCTTATACGTCTTATCTTCTCGGATATGCGCCTGCACCGCAACAAAGCCTTAAGAGAGAAGTATCGCAAAATCAGAGAAATAGTATTCAGTAACAAATAAAATGTTCGGACTATGAAGGTTAAGTACATTGTAACACTATTGCTTGCAACCCTGCTATCGTCACACATCTACGCAAATGGCAATGCAACGGAATCGGATGCTGCCGCAACCGAGAAGAGATCAAAGAAGGAGAAGAGCGTAGCCACCCAAACCGACACAAAGGCTCAGACGGTCAAAAAGGGATGGAATTTTGCACCATTCCCATCAGTTGGCTACAATAGCGATACGGGCTTCCAGATTGGTGCCTTATGCGAGATTTTCGACTATGGCGATGGCTCGACCTATCCGGGATATAAGCACAAGTTTAATGTCGATTTGTCGTGGACCACGAAGGATCAGGTAAAACTCCACTTCTTCTACGACTCGAAGTATCTGATTCCTAAGGTGCGCCTCACAGCTGCCGCAACATACATTCTGGCACAGATGTATCCCTTTATGGGCTTCAATGGAGCCGCAGCACCCTACTATGAGCATCTGGCCAGCGGCAAGAAGCAGGAGAATCGAGTAGCGATGTATAACGTGCGCCGCGATATGATACGAGTAATGGCCGACTTCCAGGGTGACATCTACACCAACAAGTTCCGCTGGGCGGCAGGAATCTCATATTGGTGGTATGATATCCAGAATATAACCCTCAAGAAGAAGGGAGAGCCTGCATACGACTCAGTGACGGCAAATCAATATCTTATGGATCAGGGCATCTACTCTGCTTCGCTCTGGCAACTATACCAAAAGGCGGGCCTTATCTCTCCAAATGAGGCTCACGGCGGCCACCACATCGAGCTGAAGGCCGGCTTGGTATACGATAGTCGCGAGCATGAGGCAGACCCCACACGCGGCATCTGGGCCGAGGTATACGCATACGGCTCACCCGACTTTTTGAATGGTCGCAAGGGTGCGGATGCCTATCACTACCTGAAGTTGGCAGCCCACTTCCGTCACTATGTTCCCATTTGGCAGGATAAGATTACCTTTGCCTACCACCTCGCATATCAGGGCAAGCTGGCCGGTAATACACCCTACTATACTTTACAGAATATCAACACCTTATACCTCCGTCAAATCGTTTCGGAGGGACTTGGCAGCATCAATACGGTACGTGGTGTCCCCTACAACAGCGTTATTGGCGATGGCTATGCCTGGGCAAATATCGAGATGCGATTCAAGATTGTATCGTTCCGCTTTATCAAGCAGAATTTCTATCTTGCAACCAACCCCTTCTTCGATATGGGTGCGTGTGTGCAGCCTTACCGTTTGAGCGAGATGGAGCAGATTCGTAAGACGGGAGCGACACTCGATGGTCAGCCCCTCACCGACTCCGAGTTGAACCTTATCTACACGGGTGAGCCTCGCAAACTGCATATGAGCGCAGGTCTGGGTCTTAAGTTGGCGATGAACCGCAACTTTATACTCTCGGCCGAGGTTGCCGTGCCACTCAACACCAAGGTATACACCAATACCAACCTGAATGTGCCGGTCAATCAGCTGACGATGCGCAAACTATATAGTCCGGGCGTAAATATCGGTCTAAACTATATCTTCTAAATAGGTCGTCTGTCGAGTTGCATATAGCCACCTTTAAGGGGTGGCTTTTTTTGTGTCAGAGAAAATAATTTTGAATTCTTAATTTGTGATTTTGAATTTTCATTATCTTTGTATCTATGATTACAAAGGCAGAGATACAACTCGTCCGTTCGTTGGCGGACAAACGCAATCGCGATGAGCTGGGGCTCTTCGTTGCCGAGGGCGAAAAACTCATCGAGGAACTGCGCTGCTCACCGCTGCGTGTGCGCAAGATATACGCTCTGGAGGGAGTATTTGAAGGAAATGATATTCAGGTGGTTACACCCAAAGAGATGGAACGACTCTCGATGCTCAAGACGGCCAACAATTCACTTGCCGTCATCGAGCAGCCACGCCATAGATTCAATCCCGCAACACTCGAAACAAGCCTCGTACTGGCACTTGACGATGTACAAAATCCGGGCAACCTCGGAACGATAATTCGACTGGCTGACTGGTTCGGCATCGGCGACATCCTCTGCTCGCCGGCAACGGCCGACTGCTTCAACCCGAAGGTTGTCCAGGCTACTATGGGAGCAATCCTGCGCGTGAGGGTACACTATCTCGACCTGCCAGCCGTGCTGCACACCGCCCGAGAGCAAGGAGTGCCCATCTACGGCACCTTCCTCGATGGGGAGAACATCTACAACCGCAACCTCACACAGAGAGGCGTAATCGTTATGGGAAACGAGGGTAGCGGCATCTCGCAAAGATGTGCCGGAGAGGTCACCGACCGTCTGTTTATCCCACCCTACCCTGCCGATCGCAACGGCTCGGAATCGCTCAACGTGGCTATTGCCACGGCCGTCACCTGTGCAGAATTTCGCCGTCAAGCGAAAAAATAGCAACAAAACCTCAATTTACGGCACATAAATCGCTAAAAACTACCTGCATATCGAAAATTATTAGTAGTTTTGCGAATTGAGACTTGGAAACAGAATTTATGTCAGAATATAAACTCAAAATAGGAATCACACAGGGTGATACCAACGGTATCGGCTGGGAGGTTATCCTGAAGACCTTTGCCGACTCGCGTATGGTTGAGCTCTGCACCCCGATAATCTATGGTTCGGAGGAGGCTGCCGGCTTCTATCGCAAGAGCATTGCCGACCTGGAGCCCATCCAATTCAACATCTGTCGCTCGGCTCGCGAAGCCAAGCGTGGCAAGGTTAATCTGGTACGCTGTGGTGCGGAGAATCTCACAATCGAGCCCGGCAAATCATCCCCCGAGGCGGGCAAGGCAGCTGTGGCAGCCCTCAAGGCTGCGGTGGCAGACCTCAAAAGCGGGGCTCTCGATGCGGTAGTCACCGCCCCGATAAGCAAGGAGAGCGCACAGAGCGAGGAGTGGCACTACACAGGTCACACCGAATTCTTCGCTGCCGAGGCCGAGGGAGAGCCGATGATGATTATGTGTAGCGACCGCCTGAGGGTGGGTCTGGTTACAATCCACATCCCCGTGGCGGAGGTGAGCGCAAATATCACTAAGGAGAGAATCGTAAAGAGTCTCTCGACCCTACGCCAGACCCTCAAGCAGGACTTCGGCATCGTGGAGCCGCACATCGCCGTACTCGCACTTAACCCCCACGCCGGCGATGGAGGTCTGCTCGGCACACAAGAGCAGGAGATCATCAAGCCGGCCATCGTTGAGGCATTCGAGAGTGGAATACTGGCCTTCGGTCCCTTCCCTGCGGATGGTTTATTCGCAAATGGAGGCTACACTAAGTATGATGCCGTGCTGGCTATGTATCACGACCAGGGGCTGACCCCATTCAAGACACTCTCGCCCGATGGAGTGAACTTTACGGCGGGTCTGTCGGTTGTTCGCACCTCGCCCGACCACGGCGTAGCTTACGATATCGCAGGCAAAGATAAGGCCGATGCGCAGTCGATGCGTAATGCAATATATGAGGCTATCGACATTGTCGGCAGACGCCGAGCGTGGCAGCAGTGGACGGCCAATCCCTTACAACACTTCGAGCGCGAGAAGGGTCGCGATTTAAGCGTTAAGGACCTACCA
>JBGUTM010000082.1:0-11903 GCA_045133075.1 Alistipes sp.
TCTACCAACTGAGCTATTTCCGCATTTTTTGGGTTTTGCGAGTGCAAATATAAGGTGTTTTTTTTATTCACACAAATTTTTTGCAAAAAATCCTCCGTTTTTACCCTTTCTATCTTTCAAACACACAGAAAATAGCCATGCCAACATTGATGATTTGATAAAAATTTGGCGCATGAGTGCTCTCAAACAATCTGCAAGAGCATCAGACGACACCCTTGCAGATATCTCAAAAGATGCAAATGGTCAAATAGACGCCTAATACTTATACCTCACCCACTTCCACAACTCCTTAAATGAGGGTTTCTTGCCATACATAAAGATTCCCACGCGGTAGATCTTCGCCGCAAGCCATACCATCGCCACAAATGTTGCATAGAGAATGCCCAGCGAGAGCAGAATCTCCCAAATCGGCACTCCGCACGGTATGCGGGCCATCATAACTATCGGAGCAGTGAAGGGTATATACGAGCACCATACCGCCACAGGCGAGTTGGGGTCATTGAGGATGGTCATCATCACAAAAATCGAGATGATGATGGGCAGCATAACGGGCGTTTGCAACTGTTGTGCATCCTGCACCGAGTCCACACTCGAACCTATAGCCGCAAAGATGGCCGAGTAGAGCAGATAACCGCCGATGGTGAAGAGCAACAACCAGACGAAAATCATAGTCAGGTAGTTAGTGTCGGTGGCTGTCGAGATGGCATTTAGCAGATGTAGATCTACCTCGGTCTGCGTAACATCGAGCGTACCGGCCTGCATAGCCTCGACACTCTGCATAACATCTGCCGGCAAGAGCGCAGGCATCGCTATCGTGCCGGTGCCGACAATCAACACGCCCCAGATAAGAATTTGCACAGCTGCCACAGCTGCGATGCCGAGAATCTTACCCATCATTAGTTCGAAGGGTTTAACCGAGGAGACCATAACCTCCAACACGCGCGAGTTTTTCTCCTCGATAACGCTCTGCATAACCATTGCTCCATAGAGAATCAGGACAAAGTAGAGCATCATACCGAGCACAAAGCCTATTGCGGTCGAGATGGCCGAGGACTTACTCTGCTCCTCGCCCTGCTGGGACTGTTCATCGTTACGGAAGGTGGTTATTGTCACCGAAGTCTTCACCTGCGAGAGTATCTCATCGAGGTTATGGATATTGTACTCCTTGAGCTTCTCGCGCTCGATGATGTCGATAATATCATCCTCGAGAGCCTCCTCGAATGCCAGCGAGGTGGAGCCGTTGGCATAGAGGCGGATGTTATTGTGATTGGTCATAACATCCTCGCCGACCTCCAACACACCGAAGTAGTCGGTAAGCAGTGTACGGGCATCATCAACCGAGAGGTCGGTGGGTTCATACTGTATCTCCTCGCCACTCTCGAGCTGGGGAGCGATGATACCACTATGGTCGATAACGGCTATACGCTTGGTGTCACCCTTCGAGTGGAGCATAATGAGCGAGGGGATAATCATCATAGCCACCACCAACAGCGGCATCAATATAGTCATCACGATAAATGACTTCTTGCGAACACGTTCATTAAATTCGCGACCTACGATAATTCCTATATTTGACATAACTTTCTCATTTTTCAGGTTCTACAACTTGCCGCCAACGGCACGGATAAAGATATCGTTCATACTTGGGATAATCTCATCGAACGAGCGCAACTCCACGGCTTCGTTCACGGCCGAGATTACCGAGCGCACATCCTCGTCACGCTCGATATGTATTTTCAGTGTATTGTAACGTAACGACTCCTCATCTTCGACTCCGAGCAGGTCGCAATGTCCCTCCAGTGCACGGCGCAGAGTCTCCTCCTGGCCACGATAGGCTATGCGGAAGATATTGTTGCCGTGACGGCGGCGGATGTCGCTCACGGGACCCGAGAGGATATTGTGCGACTTGTTGATTAGGGTTATGTGGTCACAAATCTCCTCCACGCTCGACATATTGTGGGTCGAGAAGATTACGGTTGCACCACTATCGCGCAGTGCGAGGATTTCATCTTTGAGTTGGTTGGCATTGATGGGGTCAAAGCCAGAAAAGGGCTCATCAAAGATGAGCAGTTTCGGCTCGTGAAGGATGGTAACGATAAACTGCACCTTCTGCGCCATACCTTTCGAGAGCTCCTCGACCTTTTTGTTCCACCAATCCTGGATGCCGAACTTCACGAACCACTGCTTCAAACGAACCGTAGCCTCATGACGTGACAGACCCTTTAGTCGGGCGAAGAAGATTGCCTGCTCCCCGACCTTCATCTTCTTGTAGAGGCCGCGTTCCTCGGGCAGATATCCGATACGATAGACATCTGCGGGAGCTATCTCGTGCCCCTCAAAGAACACACGTCCGCTATCGGGGGCTGTTATGCGGTTGATGATACGTATAAGGGTGGTCTTTCCGGCTCCGTTGGGGCCGAGCAGACCATAAATCGAGCCTTGCGGAATGCTCAACGACACATTATCGAGTGCCGTATGACCCGCAAAGTGCTTCGAAACATTTTCGATTCTCAAAAGTTCTTCCATAGATATTCCGGATTAAGTAGAGCCTTTTTCTATGGCAAATATAGGAAAAAAGATGTTACGTGGTTTTGCTAAATTATTGTTTTTCTATAAAACAACAGATATAAAGGTCTTCAGATGGCATTTTTGTCCACTAAATATCTTTTTCGGGATGATACGAAGTATTATTCTTGAATTTATTTGTACTTTTGCAAAAAAAGTATAGATACTATGCCGGAGATTTCATTACGTGCGGCTGAGATGCCCGCATCACCCATTCGCAAGCTCGTTCCGCTGGCCGAGGCAGCCAAGGCTCGTGGGACAAAGATATACCATCTCAATATCGGCCAGCCCGACCTTCCCTCGCCGCAGGTAGCTCTCGATGCGTTGCGCAATATCGACCGCACCATTCTTGAGTATAGTCCCAGCGATGGCTATCGTTCACTTCGCGAGAAGCTGGTGGGTTACTACGACCAGTACCAGATTCACCTCACCCCCGAGGACATCATCATCACCACGGGTGGCTCAGAGGCGGTACTCTTTGCCTTTATGTCGTGTCTGAATCCGGGTGACGAGATTATCGTTCCGGAGCCGGCATACGCCAACTATATGGCCTTTGCCATCTCGGCCGGAGCCGTGATTCGTCCCGTGATTTCGACCATTGATGACGGCTTTGCACTGCCCAGCATCGAGCAGTTCGAGGCCCTCATCAACGAGCGCACGCGAGGCATCCTCATCTGTAACCCCAACAACCCCACGGGCTACCTATATACCCGTAAGGAGATGAATCAGATTCGCGACCTGGTCAAGAAGCACGACCTATTCCTCTTCTCGGATGAGGTCTACCGCGAATATATCTACACCGGCTCACCCTACATCTCGGCCTGCCATCTCGAGGGTATCGAGGAGAATGTGGTACTTATCGACTCGGTGTCGAAGCGTTATTCCGAGTGTGGTATCCGCATCGGAGCCCTGATAACCAAGAACAAGGCTCTGCGAGCTGCCGTGATGAAGTTCTGCCAGGCTCGTCTTTCGCCGCCTCTTATCGGCCAGATTGTTGCCGAGGCCTCAATAGATGCGCCGCGCCAATACGCCACCGATGTATACGAGGAGTATATCGAGCGCAGAAAGTGCCTGATTGATGGTCTGAACAAGATTCCGGGTGTCTACTCGCCGATTCCGATGGGAGCATTCTACACCGTAGCTCGTCTGCCGGTAGAGGATAGCGATGACTTCTGTGCGTGGTGCTTGAGTGATTTCGAGTATGAGGGTGAGACCATTATGCTTGCTCCGGCCTCGGGATTCTACTCCGATGCGAAGATGGGTCGCAATGAGGTGCGTATCGCCTACGTTCTCAAGAAGGAGGATCTGCAACGTGCATTGGTAGTTTTAGGCAAGGCCCTCGAGGCATATAATAACCGAAAAAAGTAGAGAAAAACATATGAAAAAGTCAGTTGTATCTTCGTTCGATGTAGACCATCGAACACTGCGTGAGGGATTGTACCTCCGCTCGACCTACACCATCAGCGAGGAGTTATCCGTTCTCTCGTGGGATTTGCGTTTCTGCGCTCCGATGGATTGTGCGCCACTCACAGCAGGCGTTGTTCACACCATTGAGCACCTTATGGCCTACTACTTGCGTCTTGACGAGCATATTGGTTCGAGCATCGTCTCGTTCTGTCCTATGGGTTGCCAGACGGGCTTCTACCTCTCGACAATGAACGACATCTCGGCCGAGGATATCAAGGCAGCTCTGGGTCGCGTATACAAAAATGTCTTCCCCATCGCTTCAACTGATGATATTGTGGGTCTGAACCAGGTGCAGTGTGGCAATCCGCGCCTCTACGCCATTGAGCAGACCAATGAGGCTATGACCAACTACATAAAAGTTCTCTTCGGCACGACCGAGTTTTAGAGTTGCAAAGGAGAGTTAGTATGAACATTCTGATTATAGCACCCACGGGGCGCGAGTATCGCAATATCTCGGCCGCTGTCACTGCGGCTACCAACACCCGTCACACCTACACCGTCACCTGCTCGGTTTTGGTTAAGGCTGCTTCTGCAGCCGCCACCGCACGTGCAATTGTCACGGCCGAGAGGCCCTACGATGCTGTTGCCGTCATCGGCTTTGCCGCCGGCACACTCGGATACCGCCAGGGTGAGATTGTCACTCCTTCGGTAGCACAGTATCACGACTGCGATGTCCCCGCGGGATTTATCCCCGAGTTGACCGATCCCATCGCTCTGAAGGGTGGCACAGATAAAGTTATGGTCTTCACTGGTGACTCGTTTGTAAATGCCGAGATTATCGCCGAGATAAAGCACCGCTTCGGCATCGAACACGCCATCTTCGATATGGAGATCACCTCGATAGCCATCGCTGCCGATCTCTGCGGCAAGGTTCCGGTTATTGCGCTGAAGATGATTTCGGACGTTCCCGAGGCGGGAGATACCGAGCAGTCGTATGACGAGTTTGCAGACTCGCACTCCGACTTTTCGGCCTTTGTCGAGGTCCTGGAGCAGATGGAGTAACCACCAACAGACTATCGGCGGCTCCACTTGGGAGTTATGCCGACAAATATCTCGAAGTTGATACCGGGCATCGGTCGCGAGAGCACCGATAGATACTCTTCGTTGAAGAGGTTGTTGATTGTGCCCTTGAGCGAGAGGTCTGCCCACTTGAAGGTGAGCACCTTCTCGAGTGAGATGTTGCTCATAAAGTACTCGGGGAGCTTACCCGAGAGTGAGAGGTCGTTGCTCGACATCGTAAATCGTTCACTGTACCAACACCACTTATATATAAACGACCATCTACGCCACGATAGTTGGCCCGTGACCGAAGATGAGAACTCGGGAACATAGGGAAGCTGCTTGCCCACCGAGCGATCGGCCGGCGAGCGGGGCTCACCCTGGTTGATTGAGGGTGTCCACGAGAAGTTTCCGTTCATACGCAGTTGCCACTTCGGAGCAAGAGCCACCGAGAGTGCCGCCTGCAACTCCACTCCGTAGGCGTGAACATCCTTGATATTTGCCGGCGAGAAGAATCCTTTGGTGGTTGGCAACCATATAATCCAATCCTTGATGTAGGATTCGAACCACGTTGCCGAGCCGCTGAGCGAATATAAACCCTCCTCACCCACAGCGAACGAGAGTCCCGCATCGTAGGTCCAACCACTCTCCTTCTTCAGATCGGGATTTCCTCCCGGCAGGAAGTATAGATCGTTGAGGGTCGGGAAACGATAGTTTCGCGACAGGGAGGCTTTGGCCACGATATTTCCCTTTTGGGAGAGCACTCCGTCAATAAAAAATGCAGGGATAATAGGAGTCCACTCTCTGCCAAACATCTCCTCACGCACGACTATCGACATACCCAGTCGGTCGATTGGTCGCCACTTGGCCGACACCGACCCCGAGAGTTCGGGGCGACCCTTGCGATAACCCACAATAGCCTTGTTGCCATCCTGACGTATAATGTTTTTGTCGCGGCTTTCGACAATGTGTTGATGTAGCGAAAGGTTGGCCGTAAAGAGCCACTGACGACCAATATAATACTCGCCATCCACCTGCCCGTAGAAGGTGTTTATCTGACTTCGCGAGCGGGTCATTGCGTGCATCACACCATTGCCCACATCGCGTTTGTAGTCATATGCCATCCAGGTATAGATATATCCAGCCTTGGCACCGAGCTTCCAATCCTGGCGCAGGTGATCCCACGAGAGCACTCCTCGGAAGGTCTGTTCGCGTTGTCTATTCTCAAATTCGGTATCGCTACCGTGGTCTACGGTGAGCATCGCCAGCTCGCGGTTGGAGTTTATGTACCAAGCATTGAGTCCCAGTCGGTCGCCCTTACCTGTATTGTAGTAGACCTCCTGCAAGATGTGAAGATCCTTGTACGCGCCACTGCGATTACGCTCTACGGGATAGTATTGCGATACTATATTCATATCCTCATCGTAGACGTTCTCCTTCTTGTCGTGATTACGGAACTTGTAGTCGTTCTTCGAGCTCGAGTATACGGCGCGAGTAGAGGTCTGCCAATGGTCGTTGCCCCACGTCAGACGCAAAAACTCGTCAAAGGTCTTAAACGAGCCCACACCCTGCACAAACTGTAACCCGAAGCCATCAGCATCAGCGGGCTTGGTCGATAGCTTTACCGCTCCACCCAGACCGCCACCCGTCTCATTCACCGAGGAGGTGCCGTGTAGCAGCGAGGCATCATCAATAAAGTAGGAGGGAATCATCGAGAAGTCGGTCATTCCGAGCATCGGATTGTTGATCTTCATTCCGTTCCACTGCACCTGCGTATGCGAGGGAGATGTTCCGCGGAATGCTACAGTCGAGAGGGTCGCTCGTCCATAGTTTTTGACAAAAATCGAGGTGTTGAATGTCAGCACATCAGCCATCGACAGGGCGATATTCTCTTTGAGTGCCGTGGTGTCGAGTTTGGTCTGCTGGGTGCCGATCTCCTTCATCGGTCGCGCTCCGTAGATGGGGATTGCCGGAATATCGTGTGTGCGCTTGTACCACTCCTGCTCGTTTTGAGCGGAGATGATGAACGGAATCATCGTGAGCAGTATGCCTAATATAACTCTTCTCATACTCCTCTATCTTTTCCAACAAAAGGCTCCCGGAATAATACCGACATAGAAGCTATCGAGCAACTCCCTATCCTTCGAATAGCGGTAGATCATTCCCTGCTGTACATAGTCAATCGCATCAGCCACATAGACATCCCCCGAGTCGGGGTCAATGGTAAGTCCGTAGTAGAGTGTGTCTTTATAGGGCAGGAATGGTTCAGCCGGCAGATAATCGGCAGTCACGTCCATCTCCCAAACATCATCATTGAGCCAATAGATTTTATCTCCCGTACCATTGATCTGCACCTCCGAGGGCCAATCGCCAAACTTAAACTTAAACTGCTTCTCGATCTCGAATTTGCCATCATTGATATTGATACGATAGAGCGAAGGGGCCTCGTGCCCATAGGGAGAGCCCTCATAGCCACCATCGGTCACAGTCCAGAGTTTACCATTGCAATCCAGCGCAAGCGATGTGGGTTGAATTCCAACCTCCAGCTCGGCCACAATCGTATCGGTACGGGTATCTATTTTCAGGATGCGGTTTTGGTACGACCAGCAATTCACATAGAGATAATCCCCCACCTGCACCATCTGCTCCGTGGAGCCCGACTCCATGGTCATTCCTGGCACCTTGATATATCCCGTAATCTTGTAGCGTTTCGGATTTACGATAAAGATGCGATTGTCCCAAATCTGGGTAATGTAGGCCTTTTCATCCGAGATAAAGTGCATATATCGCGGCGAAGTAAGTCCGGTGATTCGCCCCACCTCCTTGAATGTAGATGGATTGATAGCAAAGACAACGTGTGAATTGTTCACAACCACCCAACCTATACCCTTTCGTATGATCATCGACTGGCACACATCGCCCAGCTTCATACCATTGGCTCGGGCGAAGATCTCGTTCTCGACCTTGCCGGTGGCGGGATTGTAGTATGAGAGCGTCGCATTGCCATATTGAAAATTGCCCTCATTCAAGCAGAATAGACCTGCACCCGGCTCGTTGAACTCCTCGGTGTAGAGGTAGTCCCACTCCATACAGCCGCTCAAGGCGACCGTAAGCAGAAATGCCAAGGCAAATTTCATATTTCGTGCAATTGCTCTCACTATACAACCTCAATTTCGCTTGCGAAATTACGCATAATTATTCAAAGTGAAGGTCTTTGAAGCCAAAAACCTCGGTGGAAATCTCACCCAACCAACCGCTCTTGGCATTGACACCGACCTGCACCTTTATAAAATCTATATACTTCAGCTCCTTGTGCTTGCCGTTTGCATCTATCGCATCCGAGATTTTGAAGTGGTTGGCATTGGCTGCCGCACTCGCATTGCTATCATCGGTCAATCGGTCGATAGGGCTATAATTATCGACATAACCCCAATCATACTCATCATTCACCCAATAGGTGCCCTTGCCCGAGGCGTCATAGTTGCGAGCCTTCAGGCAGGTGCCGGTCAGCGTGTAGCTATCCGCCTCGATCCACAACGGATAGTAGTAATCCTGCTTGTGATACGCCTTCAGATAGTCAATCTGGCCGCTATTTCCCTGATTGTCGCTCCACTGCACGGGCTGTTGTGGGGCGGTGGGGCGATAGTAGGTTACGGCATAGTTCTGGATTGTCTCGGGCTTGCCGGTCTCGGAGCCTGCCAACTCATACCAAGTATCATCAGGCTCGCCATTACCATTCTCATCTTGCATAACCCACACAATACCAGGCTCGGACGACCCACTGAAAGAGTTACCCAAAATCGCAAAGTCGTAGCTACCCAGATTGTCGATACTGTGGTCAAATCCCACCACGATATATCCACCAAAGCCTCCTAACGAGACCCAGTTAGGTGTTGGGATGCCGTTTTTGTCGATCTCCAACATTCGCGCCTCGGCGTATGCAACGGCAGCCTCGGGCGTGGTCTGCGTACCATCGAAGCCACCGGTCTTCAGCTCGTTGATAAACTGACCCGGAGCGGGAGTATATTCGTAGACCTTGTTCCAATCGGGTTTGGATTCAGCAGTTTTTGGGCGATAATAGTTATCATCTCCCAAATTTTTCGCAATATCTTCGTCTATATTGCAAGACGAAGATATTGCTACTAAAACCACAATACAAAAACCAGCAAAAAGTCTCTTTTTCATCCTTTAGGAGTCTGTTATTTCTCGAATCTTACAGCTACATCATCGTAAGCAAAGTAGGCAGGAATTACCAGACCATATTTGCCATATCCATTGTCGCAGGCAACGAGGTTGAATTCGACACGCACAACCTTACCCAAGACCGACAAATCCCACTTTGTCCAATCGGTTACGAAGCGCTGGCCGGTGTTCAAAAGATAGAACTCTGTTATTGTCGGCTCGGTGTCATCAAAAGAGTCATATCCGTAAGCCACAATCTTAAAAGTGCTCGCATCTGTCAATTGGAAATTTCCGCCAAAGTCACACTCGCCATGAATAATCACACCATAAGCGTAGGTTGTATTTGTAACATACATATGGTCGATCACTCGTGCCACGCCATCGTGGAATTGCAATCCGGGCAGCTGACCCTCGGGAGAATATATGGTAGCATACTCATCGGGATCGAGATAGCCATACTGCGAGCAGAAATTCTTTGAGCCACTGGCTCCACCCGTAACATTGTATGCCTGCAAGTCGATAGCAAACATCATATTATCATCGTGGTAACTATCTATATCCTCCATAGTTCCCACATAGTCCGAAATACCTGCGTGACCTGCAATACCCCAAAAAGAGTCTTCTTCGGGCCATACAAACTCCAACTCGGTATTGTTGGCATCATACCATTCATAGGTGCGGTGACCATTGCCATACTGACCATCACGAGGAATATAGTCCGACCACTTAGTAAGGGTAAAGTAGTCACCATACCAGACTCCGCCACTAAAGTCGGGATATGCAAAGGCAAAATCCTCGATGGGGTCAAACTTCACATCCTCATCCTCGAATGTCAGCACGCGCAACTCATACTGCGGAGCGGGAGCTGCCAGATTCTCGGCCGCGATAGAGGTCCTAATACGGCGTACCGAGCCCGACTCGAAGTTCTTTGACGGGGTCTTCACCTCTGTAAAGCTCTTGCCGTCAGCAAATGTATAGGTAATGGAGAGCTCCTTGCCGCCAACTGCCGCAGGAAGAGTTACCATAGCGGCAAATACGCCTTCGTTAGAGTTATTCAGAATCACACCTTCGCCAAAGTTCAGAACAATGGTGTTCGAGCCCTCGGCAACCACCCCACTCCAGACATTGTTCACATAATCAAATGAACATCTACCTGCGAGACATACTCCCTCCGGAGCTGTAACGCTTATCGACACCAACTTCTCGGTGATATCGGCACTTGTCGTATCAAACCAGATGTAGGCAGTTTTATGCTCGAGGTAGAAAATTTTGAACTCATCGGCAACGGCATAGCCAAAATCACCGTCATTACCCAGATTGCCGTCTGCGCTCTGTGAGGCCAAGACCACAGCGTTCTTGTGGTTGCCGGTCATATTATAAAAAATATGGTAATCGCCTGCAGTCGAGGGTTCGTTGTCCCATTTGAACTGCGCAGTCTTACCACCTTGCCTTATCGCTTTACTCTTGAATGAGCCCATCCAGATATAGTCGCCCGCACTCCACGAGAAGGGGATGTTGCTTGCATTCGGAGTGTCAAACGATGTGCGCGACTCATCCGAGCTGTAACCCGTGAGCACAAACTCTTCGTTGAACGACAAATCCTCACTCGTGCTACAAGATGCCACCAGCATCAACGTAGCGATAATTGCAAAAAACTTCTTCATAGTGCAATAATTTTAGAGATTGTTCTTGATTAAAGGTCCTCCCAGTCGGCAGGTTTCTGTTGTGATTGAGCAAATCCCGATTCTACGGCCACTTCCAAAATCTCCGCAGTCGGCTTAGTGTAAAAATCTCTGTTCATAGTTCTATAAGTTTTTTAAGTAAAACATAAATTGCCGTACTCCCCTTGAACTGCGGAATACGGCAACTTGCTCTACTCAAAATACTTCCGGGTACGACATATGATCAACAAGACCAAACACCCTCTCGTTATGCCCCGTTTTATGTCTGACACACCGAAGGACTCTTCATCCTATGCCAAACCCTAAATCGGCACGCCCAAAAACGGACTAAAACTAAACCTGTCTGTAGTGGTTGTAAAAGTATTTTGATTCAAACCCATAATCCTGCAGGCTCAAAATCTTAATCACACAGGCAGGTCTTCTGACTTGTCCTCTTATCGTGCCTTCCCGGTTTCCCAGTGGCAAAAGATTACGATAAGCATCTCCCTTTAGGCGCCTTGACGGCAGGGTGGACTCACAGCAACAGGCATTGTCCCGGATTTGCACCGGATTCCCTTTTCACCTCTCGTAACGCTCGGTCAGTTTAATGACGCTCGACCCATCTTATGGCATTCGGCCAGTTTAATGATGTTCGGCCCATCTTCTAATGCTCGGTCCGTAGAGGCTCCTTGTGCGGATACAAAGGTAGAGTTTTTTTTTGCATCCCACAAGAAAATTTTCGATTTTTTGAACTATTTTATACCTTTGCAGTAAGTAATATGCTTGCATATTAAAACCTTCTGTCGATATGAACGAAACAAGAGAGAGAAGTTCGGATTGCAACGATGTGTTGCAGTTGCGCTGTGCGCCTATCGAACATCCACGAGTAGGATTTGTGGGAGTTGGTGTGCGCGGACAGCGTGCTGTGGAGCGTATGGCCAATATCGAAGGTGTCGAAATTGCGGCCCTGTGTGACTTTATACCCGAGAATCTCGAGCGGTCGTGCCAAATCATCGAACAATATGGAGG
>JBGUTM010000083.1:0-2402 GCA_045133075.1 Alistipes sp.
CTTCGAGGTTAAGCGTCCCGAGGTTGATGCAATCATCGTAGGTCAGAACATCGCACGCCAGTTGGAGGGTCGTGTATCGTACCGCCGCGCAATCAAAACCGCTATTGCTTCGACAATGCGTATGGGTGCCGAGGGTATCAAGGTACAGATCTCAGGTCGTGTAGGTGGCGCCGAGATGGCACGTTCGGAGACCATAAAGGAGGGTCGTATTCCGTTGCACACTTTCCGTGCAGATGTAGACTACTGCCTGACCGAGGCACTTACCAAGGTAGGTATCCTGGGTGTAAAGGTGTGGATCTGCCACGGAACAGTATACGGCAAGCGCGATCTGTTCGAGATGCAGGGTGCATCTTCGCAGCAGCACGGCCAGCAGCAGAACCGCGGCGGCAAGGGCGCTCCTAAGAAAAGACGTAATAACAAATAGTAAGTCGGACCTTTTAAGCGAAAAGAACAATTATGTTACAGCCAAAAAAGACCAAATTTAGAAGAATGCAAAAGGGTCGTATGAAGGGTTTAGCTCAAAGAGGTAACCAACTTGCATACGGTTCGTTCGCAATCAAGGCTCTCGAGTCAACTTGGATTACGGGACGCCAGATCGAGGCAGCGCGTCAGGCTATCACACGTTATATGAAGCGTGAGGGTCAGCTCTGGATCCGCATCTTCCCCGATAAACCCATCACGAAGAAGCCCGCCGAGGTACGTATGGGTAAGGGTAAGGGTAATCCGGAAGGATTCGTAGCACCCGTTACTCCCGGCCGTATCCTCTTCGAGGCAGAGGGAGTACCCTTGGCAATTGCACAGGAGGCATTGCGTCTGGGTGCACAGAAGCTGCCTATTACAACCAAGTTTATTGTACGTCGCGACTATGTCGAGACCAACATCTAATCAAAGGAGGAGTTAAGATATGAAAAGTGCTGAAATTAAGGATATGTCCGTTCAGGATTTGCAGGAGCGCATCGAGGCAGAGAAGGCAAAGCTTTCGCAGCTGAAGGTGCAGCACACCGTGTCGCCTATCGAGAATCCTTCGATTATTAAGAAATCTCGCAGAGATATAGCTCGTATGCTGACAATTCTGCGTCAGAAGAACCCTAAATGTTAATTACTATTATGGAAAGAAATCTTAGAAAAGAGCGTATTGGGGTCGTTGTCAGCAACAAGATGGAGAAGACCATTGTGGTTGCAGTAGCGCGTAAGGTTAAGCACCCGATTTACGGCAAGTTCGTCAACAAGACTACCAAGTTCGTGGCAGAGTGCCTCGATGAGACTTGCCGCGAGGGCGATACTGTACGCATTATGGAGACACGCCCGTTGAGCAAAACGAAGCGTTGGAGATTAGTAGAAATCATTGAAAGAGCTAAGTAGTTATGATACAACAAGAAAGTAGACTCGTAGTAGCCGATAACAGCGGTGCAAAGGAGGTCCTCTGTATCCGTGTGCTCGGCGGCACCAAGCGCCGCTACGCATCTATCGGCGATAAAATCGTGGTAACCGTGAAGAGCGCTACCCCTTCGGGCGACGTCAAGAAGGGTACCGTATCGAAAGCGGTTGTAGTTAGAACAACCAAGGAGATTAGACGTGCGAACGGCTCTTACATTCGTTTCGACGACAATGCTGTAGTGCTTCTTAACAACCAAGGTGAAATGAGAGGTACCCGTATCTTCGGTCCTGTAGCGCGTGAGTTGCGTGATCAGTATATGAAGATTATCTCTCTGGCACCCGAAGTATTGTAATGTAAATTAAAAACCAATTACGAATATGTCAGTGAAATTACATATTAAGAAAGGGGATATGGTTTACGTTAATGCCGGCGACAGCAAGGGTCAGCAGGGAAAGGTCCTCAAAGTGGACGTTTCGAAGCAGCGCGCAATCGTTGAGGGCGTAAACATCTGCAAGAAGGCTACCAAGCCCAATGCAAAGAACCCCCAGGGTGGTATCGTAGAGCAGGAGGCTCCGATTCACATCTCGAATCTGCAGGTAGTCGATGCCAAGACCGGCAAGCCGACTAAGGTGGGCCGTAAGGTTACCGCAGAAGGTAAAATAGTTCGTTACGCTAAAAAATCAGGAGAGGAGATCAAATAATGGCAGCTTACATTCCTACACTCAAAACGCAGTATAAGGAGCAGATTGTTCCTGCCCTTATGAAGGAGTTCGGCTACACCAGCATTATGCAGTGCCCGAAACTCGAGAAGATCGTTATCAATCAGGGTATGGGTCAGGCTGTGGCCGATAAGAAACTTATCGATGTAGCACAGGAGGAGCTCACCCAGATTACCGGTCAGAAGGCTGTTCAGACGAAGTCTCGTAAGGATATTTCGAACTTCAAACTCCGTAAGGGTATGCCTATCGGTGTACGTGTAACCCTCCGTTCGCACCGTATGTACGAGTTCTTGGAGCGTCTGATT
>JBGUTM010000084.1:0-3254 GCA_045133075.1 Alistipes sp.
GGAGTTTGGTCCGTGTCTCAGTACCAATGTGGGGGGTTAACCTCTCAGTCCCCCTATGTATCGTCGCCTTGGTGAGCCGTTACCTCACCAACTAGCTAATACAACGCATGCCCATCTGTAACCGCCGGAACTTTCAACCAAAAAAGATGCCTTCTTCGATGTTACGGGGTATTAGTACCAATTTCTCAGTGTTATCCCCCTGTTACAGGTAGGTTGCATACGCGTTACGCACCCGTGCGCCGGTCGCCGACAATTGATGCAAGCATCAATCTCGCTGCCCCTCGACTTGCATGTGTTAAGCCTGCCGCTAGCGTTCATCCTGAGCCAGGATCAAACTCTCCATTGTAAAAATTAATTTTGAATAAATCTTAGCTCTAATCTCAAAGGTATTGCTTTGAAATTCTCTCTTGCGAGAGAAGATAAAAACTTTGCTGCTCAATATCCTCAAAGAACTTCTATACTTTCGGGCCTCCTTCCGAGCTTGCGCCCTTATCGGACCACCCTCTGTACTTTCTAATTTTGTCTCGCATCCGCTATCGTGCAATTTTAGACGCGAAAGTGGTGCAAAGGTAAAGCGTTTTTTTTAATCTACCAAATTTTTGGCAAACTTTTTTCAAAAAAAAACTTTCTAAAGACCTTTTTAACCCGCATCCGGGGTCGTTTCCTTTCCGAATGCGGGTGCAAAATAACGGCATAAAATTGATATTTGCAAATTTTTTAATAATTTTTTTTCACTCTTTTTTTACACTATTTTGTTAATGCGTTGAGAGTGCGCTTTTTAGCCCTGTAAAAAATTTTTCAACCTTCACAAAACCTTTTTTTGTATACCTATATATATATTATAAATGGAGAAAATTACTATCTTTGCAGAAGCAAACTTTACTAACACAAAATGTATATGAAAAACTTTTCAAAACTCTTTTTTGCTGTCGCTTCGTTAGCGATTACAGCAACTGCTTCGGCTCAAAATCCTCTCGAGCAGCCATTCGCACGTCAGGAGAGAACCGAAATCATCATCCCAAAAGTAAACGGCATGAATGTTTACAAATCGGATTTGCACCTCCACACCTGCTACTCGGATGGTGACGTAACTCCCGAGATGCGTGTCATTGAGGCTTGGATGGACGGTTTGGATGTCATCGCCATTACCGACCATATGGAGTATCGCCGCATCGAGCGCGAGATGTACAAATATATGAAAGATTACATCCGCGAGGATTTGCGTGCTCTGGGTAAGGCTGTAAACACAAACGTCCTGAAGAGCGATCCCGATGCTCACGGTCTGTTGGTAGATTTCAACGTAGCTCCCGAGTTAGCCATCAAGAAGGCTCGAGACTACGGCATCTTCGTAATCAAGGGTGTTGAGATTACACGTTCAACACTGGGCGACTACAACGCTCTGTTCACTACCGACAACAACAAACTCTACGATCCCAGCCTCGAGCAGACTATCCGCAATGCTCGTGCGCAGGGTGCCTTCATCATCCACAACCACCCCTCTTACGACAAGAACACCGAGAATCACATCACTCCGTTCACCAACGATCTCTATGCAAAGGGGCTGATTGACGGTGTAGAGGTTGCAAACCACGTTCGCATTTGGCAGCACCTGATCACACACTGCATCGCCGGTGGTTACACTCCATGTGGCAATAGCGATGCGCACGAATACGTGAGTTGGAAGTATGGTTCGCCCAAGGACAGCGACATTCCCCGCTACCGCAATATGACCCTTATCCTGGCCAAGGAGTGCACAGAGAAGGCTCTGCACAAGGCATTACTGGAGGGCAACACCATCGCCTACTGCAACAACAACCTCATCGCTCGTGAGGCTCTGCTCAAGGCTCTCTTTGAGGCAAGTGTATCGTTTGAGATTCAGCGCACAGGTTCGACTCACCACTATATGACGGTGAAGAACACCTCGTCACTCCCCTACTACATCCAGATTGGCGGCAACAAGTACATTGTAAATGCACAGAGCACACTCTCGATCAAGCGTCCGCTCAAGGAGACGGGGGGCAAGGTAACCATCCTGAATATGTGGTATGGCAATGAGGAGCATCCCTCGGTTGATGTAAAATGGAAGTAACATTTTACTATCAAAAGTTAAGACAAAAAAATCCGATTCTTGTTTTGAGAATCGGATTTTTTATTTTGTAGATATTCAACCGGAGGTGGCGCAATCGCTAATTCACATTATCCTTACGCGATGCGGATAGCGGAGTGCTACGCTCAACCGGGAGTTCACCCGCCATATCGTACTGCAACTGCACCATCTTAACCACAGACTCGGCTGCGGCCGCACCATACGCGCCACCGATTTCGATAGGCATATTCCACTGGATCTGCAAATCGTAGAGCGATTTCTGCATACATAGCAACCAATCGGGGCCGGCATTGTTGGCAATCACCACCACACCGTCCACATCGGTATATTCAGCAAAGAAAAGCACGCCCATAACGACCTGCAAGTCGTTAGGAACGTGCTTGATTGAGATATTTGAGGGATTAAGCCCTGCCAGCTTCACAAAGTGATTGATCACCACCTCGTCAATAATCGAATCACCGGCGATGACGACACCAATCCTTATGTCCGCAGCGGGCAACATCTCTCCTGCGATAAAACCTACTCTGCGATAAGTTTCTCTGCCTCGCGAGCATCGATCGATGCGGGGTAAGCGGCCAGAATCTTCTCGAATGCAGCAGTAGCCTCTGCGTTGCGGCCGAGAGCCTTGAGTGCCAGACCCATCTTGCGCAGATAGAGAGGAGTAGTGTAGAGGTTATCCGAGCTCTTCACAGCCTTCTCGAACAGCTTAACGGCAGCCTCATAGTCGCCATTCTCAACTGCGATATCGCCCTGCAGGCCGAGGTTCTGTGCATTCACAACCTGACCGGCCAGACCCTTCACGGGCGAGAAAGCCTTCAGATACTCCAGAGCCGACTCCTTGTCGCCGCTCTTCAGGTAGCAGATACCTGCATAGTGCTTTGCGAGGTTGCCTGCGGGGGTCGAACCATACTGTTCAACAACATTGAGGAAGCCTGCACCATTCTCGTCACCATTGAGTGCGAGCTCGTAGTTGGGATTCTCAGCCTCGAAACGGTACTGAGCCTCTGCGATAAGCTCCGAAGCCTTCTCGGCGCGGGGCTCGACAACGAGCTTGCGGTAGCCAAAACCGCCACCAACAACTACAAAGAGAGCTACGATAGCCAAAACGATAGCCTTGCTGTTGTTCTCGAAGAACGACTCGGTCTTG
>JBGUTM010000085.1:0-2633 GCA_045133075.1 Alistipes sp.
AACGAATTTTACGCTTTTTTACCATAAAAAATAGAGATTAGTAGAAACCGATTTCTACTAATCTCTAAAATATCGCTGTAATTTGCAAATTTATAGACACTTACATTTTATCACAAGCGCCGCTTTTTGCATCATTACCCTTTTTGTTGCATTATTACCTTATTATCAATTTTCGTTTCGGCTTGCCGCCTCCGCCGCTTCCATAATACCTTCGTGGAGTGTAGGATGAGAGTGTATAGTGCGGGCAATCTGCTTGGCCGTGGCTCCGAGAGCCTTTGCCAGAGTGGGTTCACCAAGCATCTCTGTAACATTTGCACCCACCATATGAGCACCAACAAGTCGCTCATCTTTATCAAAAACAAGCTTCACAAAACCATCTCTATCACCGGCCGCAGCCGCCTTACCCGAGGCCATAAACTGATACTTGCCGACCTTGTAACCCTCGACCTGCTCCGCAGCCTGTTTCTCGGTCAAGCCGACCGATGCCACCTCGGGCACAGTATAGACACACGAAGGAATTGTCGAGTAGTCGAGCGGCTCGGGATTGAGCCCAAATATCGCCTCCACACAGCATACCGCCTCGGCCGAGGCCACGTGAGCCAACGCAGGCGTTGCGATGATGTCGCCAATGGCATAGACCCCTTCGACAGATGTGCGGTAGAGGTTATCAACCTTCACCTTATCGCGTTCAACCTCGATGCCTATCTCCTCCAGGCCGAGATTTTCGATATTGGACTTCACGCCCACAGCCGAGAGGACAACCTCTGCCGTGAGGGTTTCGGCACCCTTCTTACCCTCGACTTCGACCTTGCAGCGACCATCCTCGATTGTCACCTGCTTAACGGTTGTCGAGGTCATCACGCCGATACGTTGCTTACGTAAGGCTCGCTCCATAGTACGGGCAACCTCCTCATCCTCGAGGGGCATAAGCTGGGGCATATACTCCACGACCGTAACCTTAACGCCCAACGTAGCGTACAACCACGCAAACTCACTGCCGATGGCACCCGAGCCCACGATAATCATATCCTCGGGCAGATGGTCCAGGGTCAGAGCCTCACGCGAGGAGATTACATACTTGCCGTCAATGGGCATAAATGCCATCTCGCGCGGACGTGCACCCGTAGCGAGTATAATATGGTCGGCCTCATACTCCACGCCATCGACATCTACCCTGCCGCCACCCTTTAGCGAGCCAAAGCCTTGTAGAAGGTCTATATTGTGCTTTTTGAGCAGGAACAGCACTCCCTTCTGCATCAGGTCGCTCACACCGCGCGAACGAGCCACAATCTTCTCGATATTGGGTTTCACCTCTCCATCGACATCTACTCCGTAGGTAGCAGCCGTGTGGCAGTAGTGGTAAACCTGTGCACTCTTGATAAGGGCCTTGGTCGGTATACAACCCCAATTCAGGCATACACCGCCTGCCTCGGCACGCTCGACAACGGCAACCTTTTTACCGAGTTCGGCAGCTCGCACTGCAGCAACATATCCACCCGGGCCGCTACCGATAACTATCAAATCGTATTTCATAGTAAAATCGCATTAAACTATTCAACAACCCTCAAAATCGTGCCATTGTCGGCTGCCACGGCTCTCTTCCACTTCTCGGAGTAGCCCGGCTGCTGAATCTTGGCAGGGATATCCTTACCGTTGCCATTCTCGATAAAACCATTCTCATCCTCGCTCTTGACGTTGCCGTCAATATACTTAACCATCAGGTAATCATTCATCTTCTTCCAGTAATTAAAGAGGATATCTGCCGATTCGAGCGAGAACTTGGTGGCAATCTTTGCAGCCTTCTTAGGCTTATACGACACGTTGGCAATTGCCACGTCAATTTTCTTTACCTGCTCAAGCATAGCGTTCTCCCACTTGTCAATCTCCGAGCGAACGTGCTTGCCGATAACGTCATAGCGCAGGTATGCAAATTGTGCGATGCGGTTGGTAATCCAGAACATCGACTCGTCAGAGTATTTGAGCATCGAGCCGTTTGCCTCCGAGAAGCACCACGGAATAGCGGTCGAGTTGGCATAAATAGGAGTCAGAGGCGAGGTTGCCGCATCATCGGTGCCAAACCAGAGGATACCCTCCTTCTTCTCACGAGCCTGCGCCACAAACCAGAAGCCGGTCTGCTGAGTTGCAGTTGCTCGCTCGTTGCAATACTCCACACCATCAACCTTGAAGTACATCGGACGCCAACGATAGGGGCAGTGGCTGCCACCGGCTCCGATATCGGTAGTCATATCCATCGGAGTACCCTCATAGTGGTCGCGCATAGCATCGAAGACCACCTTCGGAGCGACCTTCGTGCGGGGCTTAACCCACAGAGGCATACGATTCGAGGGGTTGTGACCCATAGCGTAGTCCACATACTTATCCATATCGTCAGCCACGGTGCGGAAGAACGACCACACACGCGCCTCGCATCCGCGCATAGCACCGAAATCGAGCGGAGCATAAGCATCGGCAAACGAGAACTCCTCATCCTTACCCGAGAAGTAGCCTCTCTCACGTGCAAAGGAGATTACATCCTCCGAGTAGAGGCAGTTCTTCTTATCATTGAGGGGAAAGGTGGTGATACGTGCCTGGTTGGCGTGAGCCGACACATATCCGTCAGGGATACGGCGAGC
>JBGUTM010000086.1:0-2316 GCA_045133075.1 Alistipes sp.
GGTTAAGCGCCGCTACTTCCTCGACTACTGCCCCGTGGAGTTCTCGACAAAATATGTGTATACATCCAAAAATCCCCTGCCCGAGTGCGCTGTATTCGAGAATGGCGAGATGTATCGCATCAAGTTGGGCGAGTTCTCGGAGCGTCAGCCGCTGTCGAAGTTTAGGGGTTTGGAGCCGGTGTCCTACCTGCGTTCGGAGGATGGCAAGTGGCTCTACTATGCGGGAGCCTACCCCTCGGTTGAGGCTCTGGAGAAGCATCTGCAGACGGTCAAAAAGCTCGGTTTCCGCACGGCTGATGTCGCTGCGTGGATTGATGGCACATACGCCGGTTCGCGAGCCGATATCGAGGAGTTGAAGAGCAAATCCTATACAATCGAGATTTCGGGTGTAGAGGCCCTGCCCGAGGGCGTGCGCCGTGTTATCGAGCAGATGTCCGAGGGTAACGAACTCTCGCGTGTGGGCAAGAGTACCTATCTGGTTACAGGCTTCCGTTCGCGTGAGGCGGCGGAGTTGGTTGTGAGGGGTATTACCTCGGCAGACTCATCGCTCAAGGTCGGTGTTGCCGAGGTGCAATAGTAGGCGAAAATGCCGAAAAACGCCACGATATTTGCAGATTTAGTAACAATTCGCTAACTTTAAGCGACTAAATTAGGTAGGTTATGTTTTACATCGTATTATTGATTCTCTTCGGAGTCCTCTTTTTGGTGGCTGAGTTACTCGTTATTACCGGTTCGGTTGTCGGCACAGCCCTTGCGTTGGTGTGTTATGGTAGTGCGATATATCTCGCCTTTGCGCAGTACGGTACAACGATAGGTATAACCGTCATTGTCGCCGTTATCCTGCTGTCACTGATTTCGACTATCATTTCATTACGCGCCAAGACCTGGCGTAAACTCTCGCTGCAACAGGAACTCGATGCGGCAAGTATGCCTCTGCCCGAGAGCAAACTCAAGATTGGCGACCGCGGTGTGGCTCTTTCGCGCCTGGCACCTGCAGGAAAGGTCGAGATTGGAGGTGAACTCTTCGAGGCTCGCTCGGTGGATGTCTATATCGACCAACGCTCGGATGTCGAGGTGGTAGGCTTCGAGAACTTTACTGTTATGGTTAAGAAAATCAACTAAAACTTTTAAGATATGGAAATGCAAATTGGAGTTATCGCTCTGGTCGCAGTTTTGGCACTGGTGGCGCTGTGGCTAATTTTCTATTTTATTCCTGTGGGTATGTGGTTCTCGGCATTGGTGTCGGGTGTCCACGTCAGCCTGATTCAGCTCGTTCTGATGCGTTGGCGTAAGGTGCCGCCCACGGTTATCGTATCATCAATGATTGAGGGTACCAAGGCGGGCTTGAAGCTCAACCCCAACGAGTTGGAGGCTCACTATCTGGCCGGTGGAAATGTGGTTAATGTGGTACACGCGCTGGTTTCGGCACAGAAGGCAAGCATTATGCTCGACTTCAATATGGCTACAGCTATCGACCTGGCGGGCCGTGATGTCTTCGAGGCTGTGCAGATGTCGGTAAATCCGAAGGTCATCAATACCCCTCCCGTGGCGGCTGTCGCCAAGGATGGTATCCAACTTATCGCCAAGGCGCGTGTCACGGTGCGTGCCAACATTAAGCAGTTGGTCGGTGGTGCCGGAGAGGAGACTGTGCTGGCACGTGTCGGTGAGGGTATCGTGTCGTCTATCGGCTCGGCTGAGTCGCACAAGACGGTGTTGGAGAATCCCGACTTTATTTCGCGCGTAGTGCTGGAGAAGGGTCTGGATGCAGGTACGGCATTCGAGATTCTCTCAATTGATATTGCCGATATTGATGTGGGTAAGAACATCGGTGCACAGTTGCAGATGGATCAGGCAGATGCCGACAAGAATATCGCGCAGGCGAAGGCCGAGGAGCGCCGTGCAATGGCTGTGGCTCTCGAGCAGGAGAATCGCGCTAAGGCCGAGGAGGCTCGTGCGAAGGTGATCCTCGCAGAGGCCGAGGTGCCGATGGCTATGGCAGAGGCTTTCCGCAATGGCAATCTCGGCATTATGGACTACTATAAGATGAAGAACGTAATGGCCGATACCTCGATGCGAGAGTCTATCGCCAAGCCGAAGAAATAGGCTTGAAAGGTTTTTTAATAGAGAGAGCCACCCAAAGTGCTGGGTGGCTCTTTTTCGTGATAAAAGTAGTTTAGGGTAATGATGCAAAAAGCGGCGCTTGTGATAAAATGTAAGTGTCTATAAATTTGCAAATTACAGCGATATTTTAGAGATTAGTAGAAATCGGTTTCTACTAATCTCTATTTTTTATGGTAAAAAAGCGTAAAATTCGTT
>JBGUTM010000087.1:0-7466 GCA_045133075.1 Alistipes sp.
CCAACATAGCCGCCGCGCAGAATATCGTCCGTGCCGTGAAGGCTCAACCCAACCCCGACAATGTGAAGGTGGTCTACATCGGCAGCGTAGCGCAGACCGGCGACCGTCAATCGCCACTGCATTGGGCTCGCACGGGTGACCCCATAGCACCCTCCATCTTTGACTACTACGCTATCTCGAAGTGTGTGGCCGAACGCATATTTGCCGAGTCGGGACTCAAGCACTGGGTTAGCCTGCGACAGTCAGGCATCCTCTATGCCGGCATCTTGCGCAATATCGACCCTATAATGTTCCACGTCCCCATCCGCGAGGTGCTCGAGTGGGCCACGGTCGAGGATTCGGGTCGACTGCTGGCCAGCATCTGTCAAGAGGATATCCCCGAGGATTTCTGGTGTAAATTTTACAATATAGGAAGTGGTGCGGAGTATCGTCTGACAAACTACCGATTCGAGCAGTTACTGCTCAAAAGTTCGCTCGGCCTACCACCCGAAAAACTCTTTGCATCCAATATGTTTGCCACTCGCAACTTCCATGGACAGTGGTATCTGGACTCCGATCGGCTGGAGGAGATTCTGCACTTCCGCGCCAACACCCCCATAGAGGAGTATTTCGAAGGCTTGCAGAAGCAGTTACCGTGGTTTTTCGCCCTTGTAAAGTATGTTCCGGCATCTGTTATGCGCCTCTTCCTGCGCTGTCTGGCCCACCACAGACGTTTCGGCACACTCGGCTGGTTACGCCGCGATGACAAGCACCGCATCGCCGCCTACTTCGGCTCACGCAAAGAGTGGGAGGCGATTCCCGACTGGGAGAGTTTAGCCAATTTTTCTCTTGCGGGCGAGGAGGATGCCGTGCGTCTGAATCACGGCTACAACGAGCAGAAAAGTTTAGACAAATTGAACATCGAAGATATGCAGCAGGCAGCTGCCCTCCGCGGAGGAAAATGCGCCAGCAAAAATATGACAGAGGGCGATATTCACACTCCGCTCGAGTGGGAGTGCGCCTGCGGACACCGCTTCACATCTACGCCTACAACCATTTTACTCGGCGGTCACTGGTGTCCGAGATGCTTTAATAAGCCGTGGCAATATGACGAGGAGGCGAAGCGTAACCCCTTCTTTGCACAACTATGGTTGGCGCACCACAAGGGCGAAAATAACGACTATTCGAACATAAAAATCGACATTTCTCGTTTTATAGACGAAGAGTAGTCCGCAATCAAAAATCATACAAAATCAGAACGAGGTGTAAAAAACATCTCGTTTTTTGTACAAACAGGCCAATTTTTACTACCTTTACGCGATTTTTTTACTTAAAAATGGTGTCAAGCACAAACTTCACTCGATAAATTGCATTGTTTAAGATACATACTGCTCACTCTGTTTTCTGTTGCGATGGCGATAATTTCGGCATCCGCAGGGCCGTATGTATCCCACAGTTGCGACTCCCTATCAACCAATGTTCAGTCCGAACATATCACCCTACGATTTCGTCACAATCGTAGCGAGCTCGACACTCTCTACGCCGAAAACGCCTCTTCATACGCGCGCTTGCGCACTTTGCTTGCGTTCGGAGGCGTTGTGGACATCGAAATCCACGGTGCAGCCTCACCCGTTGGTCGTGAGGGGTACAATGCCGAGATAGCCCTACGCCGAGCCAAGGCCACTCGCGACATTATCAACGCTCTCAACCCGAGAGAGCCCATACCCATAACCATCGAGTCAGTAGGTGAGGATTGGGAGTCGTTTACCAAACATATCGAGGCAAACTACCATCGTCACAATCGCGATGCCGTTCTCAAAATTCTTCACTCAAACTACTCCAACAACGAGAAGAAACGCCGTCTGCGTGCATTGGATTATGACCACACCACCTGGCGTTGTCTTGTGCACCGCCATATGGCATCTTCGCGCAACGCGGTCAGCATCGTAGTCCGCACTATCCACTTTGAGGATGAGATTCTACCTCTGCCCGAGCTTCCGATCTGGGAGGTCACATCGATTTCACACGAAGATTTAGACACACCATATATCCCGACACCGATCGAGCAGGCCGAGCAGACCTCTGCGACTTCTGAGAATATCGACCGCAAGATAGTCTTGGCGGCACGTACTAACCTGCTTGTGCCGGCACTGAATGTCGGCTTGGAGGTGCCCATCGGCAACCGCTGGTCGGTAGGTGCAGAGTACTACTACCCGTGGATTTGGCCTGCGCCCGACAACCGCAACTGCTTCGAGCTGTTGGCTTGGAACCTCGAGGGTCGCTACTGGCTCGGTAAGGAGCGCACCACGGCTCAACGTCTGCAGGGTCACGCCCTGGGTCTCTATGCCGGTGGCGGATATTACGATGTGGAGCGCAACTTCAAGGGTCACCAGGGCGAGTTTGTCGATGTGGGCATCGACTACACATACGCCATGCCCGTAGCCAAGGGCAAACTCCACTTCGAATTTTCGGTAGGCTTGGGCTACATCTACTCTCAAGCACGCCCATATGAAGCTGCCGAGAAGGGCGGCGAGTTACTCTGGGGCAAACAGCTCCAAAAGGTTCACTTATTCGGCCCCACTCGCCTGAATGTTGCGCTGACGGTGCCCATATTCAAACGAATAAAGAGGGATGGCCGCAATGAGTAAGATTCGCTACATACTGCTCGTTGCGATGCTCGCTATTGTGGCATCTGCCTGCCAACGCCGTCCGTTGGTTGAGGAGGATTTGAGCATCTACCTCAAGCTCGAGCTCGACTACAACATACCCAACTATGCGGGTGCCAAGAGCGCACAACATATGCGTGCATCGTTCTACGACCTGCACACCGAGGAGCTGCGCCACATTGATATTACAGGCACCGAGGGAGGTATCATCCACATACCTGCCGGCGACTATAAGATGCTGGTCTACAATATGGGTACTGAGCTTACGCAGATTCGCAACCGCGAGAACTACTCCGCTGCCGAGGCTTACACCAATGAGATATCGCGCTTCCTGCTTGGCAGTCTGAAGAACTACCTCTCGACACGTCAGGAGTTGCTCAACCTGAAGGATGTAAACGCAAATGCAGGCTTCACCCCCGAGGTCGATGATGAGGAGTCGCGACTCGATGAGAGTATTGTCTACGCCCCCAACCACCTATTCGTAGCACGCAACGAGCAGGTACATATCCCCGTGCGCATCGAGGGTGATGAGCCTATCATCATCGAGGCTATGGCACAGTCGGTGGTCGAGAGCTGGGCATTGGAGGTGCGTGGTGTGACGGGTATCGAGAATATCGGCAAGGTGACAGCCCTGATTACAGGTATGGCGGGCTCGAGCTTCATCGCCGACAAACACCTCTCGGAGGAGTCGGTGACGGTCTATGAGGAGATGAATACCGATGCGGCAAGCTCGACCCTCGCCACCATAATCAACACCTTCGGCAAGCAAGCCTCCGAGTACAATATCTTGAGTGTGGTGATTACCGATACGGCCGGAGGTCAATATCAATACAACTTCGACATCAGCGACCAATTCCTCAATAACCCTGAGCGCAAAATCGTAGTCACCACCGACATCAACGTACCGCGCCCCGAGTTCGGAGGTGGAGGTTTCCGACCTTCGGTTGATGATTGGGACGAGGAGCACACCGATATCGAACTCTAACAACAGACAAAAACTAACACAAACACAAACAACAAAATAAAACACAAAAAAAAAATCACAAACACATTTACAAACAATTAACTAATTTATTCACTTTCAAAAAACAAAAACTTATGAAAAAGATGATGTTTTTGGCAGCTGCTGCAGTCGTTGCACTGTCGAGCTGCGTAAAGAGCGAGAGCGTTGATTTGGGTGGCAAGCAGGCTATCGCATTCGAGGCTTTCAACGAGGTTAATGGCCGTGGTATTGTTGAGGGTACCGGCTACCCCACCGATGGCGAGTTCAAGGTATTCGCTATCCACAGCACCGGTAGCGCAGCCTACTTCGAGCCTACCACTTTCGGTGATGGCGACTCTGACGGCGAGTGGAGCGGTACTCCCGCACGTTACTGGCCGACTTTCGGTACTCTGGACTTCGCGGCTTATCACCCCGCAAGCCTTGCAGGTAGCGCAACCTATGGCACAGGCGTTATCAACAACGTAGTTGTTACCCTTGCCGACAACAACAAGGCTGATCAGGATGACGTTATGTTCAGCAACTTGGTTGATGATGCTGATTGCACCAGCCACGCAACCCAGCCCATCGTCTTCAACCACGCATTGGCACAGATTGAGGTACACGTTGTAACCAGCGAGGCAGGTCTCTTCGAGGTTACCAACCTTACCCTCAACAACACCATTCAGGATGGTACTCTGACCATCACTCCGGCTGTTGCTTCGACCGCAGAATGGACCGTAAAGGGCGATGCTGACAACACTATGACACTTGTAAGCACTGCAACTACAGTTCCGACCTCTGCAAACGAGATTGCAAGCGTATTGGTTGTTCCCGGCGCACAGACTTCGCTCGATTTGCAGTACACCATCGGTGGTACTCCGATGACTCACCCCACAATCGACCTTTCGGCTAACGGCAACTGGGTGATGGGTAAGAAGTACATCTACACCATCAGCTTTGGTGCTCACGAGATTAAGTTTACTCCGAGCGTTGTTGATTGGACTGCGCCGGCTTCATCAATGCCGGACACTAACATCTAATCCGACATCTACAAAATCCGCAGGAGATTGAACCCTCCTGCGGGTACAAAGAGCGATTGAAAGAGAATCGCCAACAGACAAAACCAAAGAATATGCGAAGATTCGTAAACATAGTTGCAGTCGCAGTGCTGACATTCATCACCGCCTCTTGTCATAAGGAGGAGGGTGGGCCTGTTAAGCCTGCAATCTCGTTCCGCTCACACGTTGAGCAGAACCGAGGCGGTCTTGTCGAGAGCGAAGCCGACATTCGCGAGCGAGGCCTCAGCCTGATGGGCTCGGTGGTGGTTAATGGTACACGCACTCTGCTTATCGACCACGCGCACCTCGCCTATGATGCCGTCAATGGTTGGGGCTACGGCGAGCCACGCTACTGGGCAAGAGGCGGAAAGTACCACTTTATGGCCTTCTATCCCTACGATGTTGCCGACTATGATTACGATATGACCGATGGCTCGGTGGAGTGCATAGGCTACAACGCAGGCTCAAAGCACCTGAACACCGACTTGCTCTATGCCGTAGCTACGCGCGACTTGAGCGATTTCAACGTAACACCCGACTACTCGGCCGTTGATCTTCAGCTTAAGCACGCCTGTGCAGCCGTGGATTTACGCCTGCGAAACTCATCGAACGCCACGGTGGTCGCAGTGACCGATGTGGAACTGATCAACGTATGCGCCGAGGGCGACTTCCACCTGTCGAACAACGGAACGGCAACGTGGACAATCGACACCGACAACCGCGTCACCGACCACAATACCTTCGGAGGTGTCTGCACCCTGCCGGCGGGAGGTCTGCCGGTAAATGTGGACTCCTACCACTCGCTTTACGACTCGAGGGCACTGACAATGTTGCCGCAGCGTGTTTGGAAATCGGGCGTGACGCTCCGCTTCAACACCCGCATAGATGGTAGCTCAACCGTCTTTCCGCACGAGGTAGATTTGGGAAATATCGCAACCACTACCGAGTGGGTTGCCGGCAAGAGATATGTTTACAACCTTACCCTCACCGATGAGACCATGACATTCGATGTTACGGTGGTGGATTGGATTGAGGATTTTATCGAATTGTAAATTGGAGAGGATTATGAGTAGATTAACTACATACGCAATTGTGGCAATGGCCTTGCTCACCGTGGGCTGCGACAAGGGTGAGGATTATGGCTCTCGAGGTCCCGAAATAGGTTTCGGAGTCTCGACTGTCGAGGTCTCCACTCGCGCGGGAGTGACACAGGAGGATGTGGAGGATATGAGGGTATACATCTACGGTGTACAGAACAACACAACCTCGCTCTACTCGGGTGCTGCCATAACCAAAGACACCAGCTCGGGTCGCTGGTACCCCTCGACAATCCGCAGATGGGTTACGGGTGCCAACTACTCATTCTATGGCTACGCCTACTCGACAAACTCAGGACTTACAATCAAGGACGATGGCCTGACTATCGAGGTGAGCCAGCCGGCAAGCTACAACTATGCGGCCGAGGCGGCAGGCAACAGCCCCTTCATCGACTATCTGCTCTCCTACTCGTTCAAGGTTGCCGATGGAAGAATGCGCCCGCTGGTAGACCTACAACTGGAGCACGCGATGACGCTGGTAGATATTCGCGTAATCAAAGACCCCTCAATCAGTGATGTCGTCCTTACGAATATGACCCTGAGAAACATCTTCCGCGAGGGAACTATGAAGTGTACCGCACAAGCGATAACAAACTCGGGTGACAAGAACCTTTGGAGCGTCGCCTTCAACAGCACGAACGATGCCGCTTACTCAATTAACGGCACCTTTGCGGATGGCTTCGCCGTCACCGAAACGGTTGCCGACACCGAGGCAAAAATGAGCATAATGGCCCTGCCTCAGCAGCTCACCGCCAATACAACCCTCACCATAACCTACTACGTAAACGAGAAGCCCGACCCCTCGGCAATCGAGGATAATTGGGTACTGCACGAAAATACGTTCCGCCTATATGAGTACACCCCTTACGTTTGGCAGTCGGGACATCACGTTGTCTATCAGGCGACCATCGACACGGGTATTCACCTGCGTGGAACTGTGGCTGATTGGATAAATGTAGATTACATCGAAGGCACAATTCTGCCGGAAATTTAGAGAATACAAGAGTATGAAAAGATTGGGCAAATACATACTTTTAGCAGTTGCGACCCTCGCTCTGGGAAGTTGTGTGCGCGAGAATCCCGAGGATGAGCGCAACGATCGTTTCCGCGTGATGCTGTGGGGAGGTTTGTCCTCAAAGTCGGGCATAACCCACCTCAACGCCACGCGCGGCACCACTGCGTCCGATAGCGGCATCATCGATGCTGCCACGGATAGTGACCTGGATATTGGTTTGGTACGTATCGACCAGAACCTCAACTACACCTACCCCGACTTTGTGAACTGCAACACTCCGTTACGTGGCCAGATGGGAGTGCCCGACCCATCGAACAGCTACATTCGCAATATCTCGTTCACCGAGCAGGCTCAATACTTCCGCAACACCACCGATGCCATTAAGTATGCGGCGTGGTATCCCTGGGACCCCTCGAATCCCGAGCATCGCTACTCGAGTGACAACCACGCAACCAACATCACACTCCCCATTGATGGTGCTACGGATGTAATGTATGGTAATGTGGCCACAGGAAAGTTCGGTACGGGCTTCAACCTTATGGAGTTCCAGCACGCACTGTGCATCTATCGCATCTATGTCTACTCGATGTCCGAGAATGGCAATGCCGGTCACCCGTGGGGCACGGTGAGCGCAATGGAAGCCTACCCCATACCGGCAGATTGCCAAAT
>JBGUTM010000088.1:0-5999 GCA_045133075.1 Alistipes sp.
GAGACCATCGAGGTGAACGGCGAAACCTATCCCGTGTATAAGATGGAAATCTCTAACACATCTCACCCGTTCTACACTGGTAAGATGAAGTTGGTGGACACCGCCGGTCGTGTGGATAAGTTTATGAGCCGTTACGCAAAACGCTACGATAAGAAGAACGCGAAGTAAGAGATTTATTTCGACAGTTCCCAGAAACAACCTGCCAAACTGCAAAGTTCGGCAGGTTTGTTTTTTTAGCTCCCCAGTCTCCCCAGTCTCCCCGGTCTCCCCGGTCTCCCTCAAAAAAAATTAAAAAATTACTACTATGTTTTGCATAGTATAAAAAAAAACATATATCTTTGTGTCGTCAAAGAATACTAAAATTAAAGTTACCGAGCAATATGAAACGCTTTATCTACTGTATCACTTTCGCGTTATTACTTACTGCACAGGGATTTGCAACCGTAAAGTCGCCCCTTACGGGCGTAGTCAATGACCCCAAAGAGTCACCCGTGGCATACGCTACTGTTGTGGCTCTACAAGAGAATCGACAGATCGCCGGCACAACAACCGATGAGAAAGGAGCATTCATTCTGCACCTGGAGGATGGCTGTTACACCCTACTGACCGAGTTTCTCGGCTACGAGCCCGACAAGCGTGATATAAATATAGGTGGAGCGACCGACCTGGGCACCATCGTACTACGCCAGTCGAGTGTTGAGATCGAGAGTGTTGCCGTGACTGCTCAAATCATCAAGCGCGAAGCTGACCGTTTTGTGGTCGATGTATCGAATATGACCTCAGCACTCGGCAAGGATGGCGTAGAACTGTTGGAGGGTGCTCCCGCAGTATTTATCAATGATGACGAAATCTCGATAAACGGCAAGTCGGGCACGAAGGTATATGTCAATGATCGCGAGCTCAAATACTCCAAGGAGCAACTGATGGTCTACCTGCGCTCGCTCAAGAGTGAGGATATACGCACCATCGAGGTCATCCCTCAAAGTGGTGCCGACCACGATGCCGATAGTGCGGGCGGCATAATCAAAATCACCCTCAAGCGCCGCCGCGATGATGGCGTAATGGGTAACGTATCATTCTCGACACGCCAAAGCGACATCATTCACAGCTACGTACCCTCGGCCTCGATAAACTACCACTCGGGCAAGTGGACCCTCAACGCCTCGGGCTGGTATTCGTATAGCGACCAAACCTCCATAATCAGCGAGCGCACCAAATACTTCGCGGGCGAGAAGGTTCTCACCGCCGGCTCGAAGAATCGTTACAACTCACAGTGGGGAGGTGCCAACGCGGGTGTGATATACGACATTAACGACCGTCACAGCATCGGTGCCGAGCTAAACTATTACGATGGAGGGAATATCGCCCCCACAGCCTCGACCACACACCTCGCGGCCGAAGACATGGTCATCGACAGCCGTAGTGACTACCGTAACATCTCGGACAATCGCGGAGTATCAGCCACGCTCAACTACATCATCAAGTTCGACTCGCTCGGTTCGAAGTTGAAGGTTTTGGCCGACTACAACTACGACTCCTCATCCGGCAACAATCGCTACCGCACCCTGAAGGATTATATGCAGGGGGATGCGGTGCTGCGCTCGGCGGACAGCCTCTATCGCGACCGCTCGGCCACAAACTACAACGTCACCACTCTGAATGTCGGCTACGAGAAGGTCTTTTCGCCCAAGGTAACCCTCAAGACAGGAGCCAAATATACCAACAACATTATGGCCAGCAATGCCGACTACCACTACCGCGATGATAGTGAGCAGTGGGTCGAGCGCGATGGTTACGGCTACGATGAGCGTTACACCGAGCATATCGCCGCCGCCTACATCACGGCAAATGCCCGCCTCGGCCGTTGGGGTCTGGCAGCCGGTCTGCGTGGAGAGTACACCCACACCTCGGGCAGGGGTAATGTTGTACGTCAGGACTACTTCTCGCTCTTCCCGAATGCCAACGTCTCGTTCGCCCTCAAGAAGGATCAATCCTACTCGATGGTGATGCAGTATGCCCGCACCATCCGCCGCCCCGGATTCTGGGCTCTCAACCCCGAGCGCACACAGATTTCGGAATACTCGTACCAGTGTGGTAATCCCTACCTGCGTCCACAATATGCCAACGACATCTCGCTTACGTTTGTGATGAAGTACAAATACTCCATCACGCTCGGCGCAATACTGCGCACCGATGAGTTGCAGCAGATGATCAAGAGCGATGAGACCAATTCCGACATCAACTACATCATCTTCGAGAACCTCCGTTCGTCACAGAACTACTACATTTCGGCCAACCTACCCTTCCAGCTGACTAAGTGGTGGACGCTCAACCTGAATGCCACTGCTATATGTAATGGTGTACGCATCGACAACGACTCGCCACAGCAGTATCGCTTTATGGGCAGCGGCAATGTGCAAACCACCTTCACTCTACCCAAGAAGTTCTTTATTGACCTGTCGTACTACGGAGCGAGCAATCAATACGTTGCCAACATTACTCTGCGACAGAGCCACCGTCTGAACTTCACCCTCAAGAAGCGACTACTCAAGGATGCGCTGACCCTCTCGGCCGGTGTGCACAACATAATCCCGACCAAACACACCTTCACCGCCACTACCGAGGCGATGACACGCACACTCGACACACGCCAGCCGTGGAATCAGCCCACGTTTACCTTCTCGGCATCGTGGTCGTTCAACAAGGGCAAGAAGTTCGTTCAGAAGAGTATCGAGCGCGGAGCCGACCAGAGCCGACTATCGAAATAGAGTAAAATGCACTATGCACTGCAACTTTCGATAATTCCACAAAAACAAACAATAAAAGAGTGTTTTTGCCCTATTTAATGTTTGATTTAGGCAAAATTAGAATAGCGACAGACTAAAACGACTATCTTTGTCGTATAGAGATTGTTTAACAAAGCACACAGAAGATGAAAGAGAATATAAACCACTTTTCGCTGGCAGACCTCAAGCGCCATATGGGCATAGACGATGGCCTGAACGACAATGTCTTTATCCACGAATTTTCGGTTGAGGATAACTCTCGCCAGCGTCCCCACATTCCGGGTCGTGCCGATGCCGTGGGCATTGTGATTTGTCACGAGGGCGAAATATCGATAACAATCAACGCTCGCGACTTTTCACTCAAGTCGGGTATGGCGGCAATGATTCTGCCCAACTGCTTCTACAACGTCACCTCAACCAGCACCCCTGCACGTGGCTCTATGTTTGCCGTATCGTCAGCACTGCTCAAGGATATGCACATCGATATCCGACAGGCCATCCCGTTCGGTATGCATCTCTACCACAACCTCTGCTTCCACCTCTCGGAGCGACATACGGTTCTCTACAACCGCTACATCGAGATTATCCGTATGGTATCGCAACGCTCCCAGAGCCATAGTCTACCCGTGATTCAGGGTATTTTAGCTTCGCTGGTGGCATTTATACACGATGTTATGGCACAGGAGGTCGGCAACATCCAAGGAGGCAAGGCCGAGCGTGGCAACAATCGAAATATCCGCCTTTTCGAGGAGTTTATGCGCCTGCTGACCGAGAATTTTCACACCGAGCACCAGATTGGATTCTACGCCGATAAGTTGTGTCTTACGCCCAAATACCTCTCGTTGCTCATCAAGCAGATCAGCGGTCACAGCGTTTCGGAATGGATTGACTACTGTATAATTATGGAGGCAAAGTCGCTGTTACGATACTCCGATATGAGTATTCAGCAGGTGGCCTACGCCCTACACTTCCCCACCCCCTCATTCTTCGGCACATACTTCAAACGCCATACGGGGACAACCCCGGGAGAGTTTAGAGAGGCGGGGTATTAGTAAAATTCACAATTTATAATTCGAGCAAATCCCGTTTCGGGGTCTTAAATAGAGAAGTTGCGTAGCTCCCTGCGCAGCTTCTTTTCGTTGCCGCCAAGGCATCTATCCACCAGAGAATGAAATGCGGCCGAGTGGTTGTGGTGTCGCGTGTGGCATAGCTCGTGGATGATTACATAGTCGCGCAGATGTTCCGGCAGGGTTATCAAAAATAGGGATAATGAGATATTGTTCTCACCCGAGCAGGAGCCCCACTTCGAGCGCGAGGCACGGATGGTTACACGGCCATACTTAAAGCCAAACTTTTCTGCCCAAAAGGCCACACGCACAGGCAGGGATGCCTTCGCCTCCCGGCGCATCTGCTCAATCTGTTCGGGGGTATATTCCGGTCGTGGAGCCACCCTTTGGGCCAAGCGGTCACGCGACTGCTCGACCCACTCCACCCTACTTTCGAGAAAAGCCAAGGCCCGCTCCTTACTTATTGAACTTGGCCTGGTAAGCCTCACCTCTCCTGACGGGCGCACCGAGAGTGTTATTCGCTTTGCCCGCCACGAACGCACGAGCACAACCGCCCCCAATCGAGAGTGGTTATAGATATGTTTCTCCGATTTTCTGAGCAGACCAAACATAGTAACCCACTTTAGCTGCGTTCTTATAGGGTGATTGATTGATAGTTAATATGTATATATTCCTAAATTATCAACTATCAATTGCTAATCAGCCAATTCGTTGGCGCACAACCTCAAAGAGCATAATCGCAGCCGCAGCCGAGACGTTGAGCGACTCGATATGGCCGATAAGGGGAATTGCCAACTGCTCGTCACAGAGTTTGAGTACCTCCTTCGAGATGCCGACATCCTCGGCACCCATAACAATAGCGGTAGGCTTGGTGAAGTCTGCATCGTAGAGTAGTTTGCGGCTCTTCTCGGTGGCAGCGACAATCTGGAAGCCCTCCATCTGCAAGGTCTTGAGCGTATTGCGAATCGAACCCACACGCGCCACGGGGATTACGTTCAAAGCTCCTGCCGAGGTCTTGATTGCATCGGCATTCACAGGTGCCGAGTTTTTGAGCGGGGCGATAAGCCCGTGAGCTCCGGCACACTCCGCCGAGCGGGCGATACCACCGAAGTTGCGGATGTCGGTCACTCCGTCAAAGACCACGATAAGCGGGGTCTCATCCTCGGGTACTCGCTCCAGGATATCCTCGACCGTAACGTAGTCGATGGCCGCCATCTGCGCCACCACGCCCTGATGATTTCCGCGGGTCATACGGTTGAGTTTCTCGATGGGCACCTCCTGCCAGCGCAGATGGTGACGCATACAGAGATCCTTCAGCTCATTCATCAGCTGACCCTCGGCTCCGCGCTTGATATAGAGTTTTTCAATCTGCTTGTGCGACTCGATAGCCTCCACCACGGGGCGTATTCCGAATACGATATTTCCCATATTTTTCTTATTTTAATATTTCATCGATTTGATATAATCGTTTGAAGAATAAACACTTGAAGTTATTTTGAAAAGAGCGTGGTAACGATTTGGTAATCGTGCGAATTTCTGCGGTTTGCGGTAGCAATACCCTCAAATAACTCTTGTACGACAAAGGTATTCATTTTTTCTGAAATAGAGCTAAGTCGCTTCAAATTTATTTTGCATATACAGAAACACTCCCGATTGATTATCCTTCGGGAGTGTTGTTTTCTTGCTGCAATCTGAATATCTCTTTTTGCAATTCTATCTCTTCTTTTAATTGGTCTATCGATGGCAGATAGGTTAAATAGCGTGCTTGGAATAATCGTTCATTATCGTGAAGCACAGAGTAACGAGCCATATCCTCACTCGTCTCAGAACAAAGGATTAGTCCAATAGTGGGATTATCGCCCTCTGTTCGTTTAAGGCTGTCGTACATTCTCACATACATATCCATTTGCCCGACATCCTGATGAGTGATTCTTGATGCTTTAAGGTCTATCAATAAGAAGCATTTGAGTATATAGTTATAGAATACCAAATCAATGAAGTAATCGCCCATATCGGTTTTGATGTGTTGCTGACGGGCAACAAAAGCATAACCCTTACCCAACTCCATCACAAACTTTTGGATGTGGGTAATGATAGACGATTCCAATTTGGTCTCTGAAAAGTCGGAATTTGGCGATAATCCCAA